>JAUYMM010000058.1 GCA_030699485.1 Candidatus Woesebacteria bacterium
ACCTGCCAATAAACCAAAGTTTGTGATGCTAGTTACCCTAAAAGAGCCACAAAGTAGTCAGTGGGCATCAGAAACTGCAGCACCACTATGGTATTCTATTGCAAAGGACTTATTTAATCACTTTGGCATCCAGCCAGAAAATTAGGTATAATATAGAAAGTCATGGCAAAACTATTAATAACTGGTGGCAAGAGCCTACAGGGAGAGATAAATATCTCTGGAAATAAAAATTCTGCCTTAAAACTTATTCCTGCTGTACTTATATCAAATAAGAAATCAGTTTTAACAAACGTTCCAAATATTGCAGATGTTAGAGTTTTAATTGAGATAATAGAAAAACTAGGGGCAAAGATAAACTTCACAAATAATGTTTTAGAGATTGATCCATCTAGTCTAAATTCATATGAACCTGATTCTGATCTATGCAGTAGAATTCGTGCCTCTGTTGTCCTAGCGGCTCCTTTATTGGTTAGGTTTGGAAAAGCAATATTAACTCCTCCTGGTGGAGATCAAATAGGAGATAGGTTGCTTGATACTCATTTTAGTTTGATGCAAAAATTAGGAGTTAATTTTAAAAGAAAAGATGGAAAATTCTATTTAACATGGGATAAAAAGATTTCAGGTAGGGTCTTTTTGGAAGAGGCTTCAGTTACAGCAACAGAAATGGGTCTTATTATGGCTTCTTCAATGACGGAGGAAGTAATTATTGAGGATGCTGCAGCAGAACCACATGTAGCTGATTTAATTAGCCTTCTTGTTAAAATGGGGGCAAAAATCAAAGGGTCGGGTACAAACTCTCTTTTAATTTCTGGAGGTGAACTTAGTGGTGCAGAACATAAAGTAATGGCAGATCATATTGAGGGTGGTACCTTTGCAATTTTAAGTGCCATAACTAACGGAAATATAAAGATTAATAATTTTGAACCAGAAAATTATCATATGATATTAAATTATTTAGGTAACATGGGTGTTAAATATGAGATTGAAAAAGATAGCTTAATAGTTTTACCCTCAAATTTAAAAGCTAATAGGCGTAAATTCCAAACAAGACCTTGGCCAGGATTTCCAACTGATCTGATGAGTCCATTTATTGTTCTTGCTACTCAGACTGAAGGTACAGTTCTTTGTCATGATTGGATGTATGAATGGAGAATGTTCTTTGTGGATGACTTAATTGGAATGGGAGCTAATATATTTATTGCTGACCCTCATAGAGTCATAGTTTCAGGATCTACCAAATTAATGGCTGATAGACTTTTTTGTAAAGATATTAGAGCTGGAATCTCAGTAATTTTGGCAGCATTAGTTGCAGAAGGAACAAGTACTATTGAAAATGTAGAAATTGTTGATAGGGGATATGAAGACATTGAGAATCGCTTAAAGTCTCTCGGTGCTTCTATAACAAAAAAATGATTCAATTTGATTCAAGAAAAATCAAAAAAGGCGATACTTTTGTAGCAATCAAGGGCTTAACTGTTGATGGAAATAATTATGTTGACGACGCGGTAAAAAAAGGCGCAATTAAAGTATATAAAAATAGTAACCCAACCCAATTAGGGAAATTAGTCTCTGACTATTTTGGCGATCCCAGCTCAAAGATAAAAATAATAGGCGTAACAGGAACAAAGGGAAAAACAACTACATGTCACTTAATTCATCACATTTTAACTGAAAATGGTAAAAAAACAGGTCTTATTTCTTCAATTTCAACTCAAGGTTTTCACACAACAACACCTGATATTATAACTTTAAACAAGACACTTTCAGACTTTGTTAAGAATGGGTATGAATATGTCGTTTTAGAAGTTAGCTCTCATGGAATAGATCAAGGTAGAATCGCAGGAATAAAATTTGATATTTCAGTTCTGACTAATCTTGCCCCAGAACATTTAGATTATCATAAAACATTTAAGGAATATAAAAGAATAAAAATGCTATTTGTTAATTCAGTTAAATTTAGAGTGTTTAGTCCGAAAACAACTAAATTAAAAATTCTTGAAGGTGATTTTAATAATCTAAATGCTGAAACAGCAATAGAAGTAGTTCAAGAATTGGGAATTAGTAATAAAGATGCGATAAAAGCAATTAAAGCATTTAAACTTCCAAGTGGAAGATTAGAAGAAATTAAAAACAATAAAGGCTTTAGGATATTTGTTGATTTTGCTCATACTCCAGATTCTTTAGAAGCTGTTCTTAAATATCTAAAATCTATAACTAAAGGCAGATTAATTTCTGTTTTTGGTTGTGCTGGAGAAAGGGATCCGCACAAAAGACCTAAAATGGGTAGAATTTCAACTAATAATGCTGATCTGTCTATTTTTACAGCAGAAGATCCTAGAAGTGAGGATATATTAAAAATTTTAAAGCAAATAGAAAAAGAAGCTGTGAATAAAAAATATTTATCAATTCCAGAACGAGGGGAGGCAATTTCATACGCATTATCATTTGCCAAAAAAGGTGATGTTATCGGTGTTTTTGGAAAAGGTCATGAGAAGTCAATGAACCTTGATGGTGTACATGAGTTGCTTTGGTCTGACCAGGAAGTCGTCAAGAAACTTTTGAAAAAATAGTAGCTATTTCATTAAATGCAATTGGGTTTGCGACGACTAAACTCGATTCTAATTTTTTAACACCTTCGTTTGAAAATTTTATTTCGTTAAAAACTTTTCCATCAATATCACCAATTATTACTCCAGACTCACTTGCTATAAGCAATGCCGCTTCAACATCATAAATTTTAGTTGCCTTGGAAAAATCAACAAAAGCAACAGCTGCCCCGTCTGCAACATAACATATTGAAAGAGATGACAAACCAATATTTCTCATTCTGTATGCCATTTTAGTTATTAGGTTTAATTTTTTTTCATAGAGTGCATATTCTATTGGATTATCAGCGAAAAATTTTGAATTTGGTGATTCGAACATTGTAAAACTAAATTCAGTTTTGATACTTGCATTTGCGGTATTAATTTTTCTTGAATTTAAAAATGCTCCATTGTCTTTGTATGCATGATAAAGATTTTCAGCAAAGATATCTAAGACCATGGCAAAAACAGGAATTTTTTCTGATAATACTGTCATGGTTGATGACAAAATCGGGATACTTTTAAATAAATGTTTTGTACCGTCTAATGGATCAAATCTTAATGTGATTTTTCCATCACCAATTCTTTCACTATTTTCTTCCGAATCAATTGTAAGTAATTCCTTATGCCTATTAAATATATTTTTAATATACATTTGACCAATTTGATGATCTAACTCGGTAGTAATATCCTGTGCCCCCGATTTGAAATTTTCGAAATTTAGCTTCCCAAAGTTTTTTTTGGTATTAAAAAGTTTCTTGATAGTTGAATTTATCTCTGGTGCTAAATTCAATATTTCATCTGAGATTATTTTTATGTTATCATCCATTTTTATTTTATTTTCTTTTTAATTTTTTCTCTTGAAGTAGATTTGATATCAAATCTGTTTTCTTTTATTTCAATGCTTTGTACTAGTTTTAGAAATTTGTTGTCTTCAATGTCTTTTTCAACATTAACATTTGGTCCAACAAATGAATTCGAACCAATACTAATTCCTGGCATCATATTTACATTAATTCCGATTCTAACATTTGAACCTATAATTGCGCCTAATTTGTTTCGATCTGTGCCAATTTTGTTTCCTTTAATAGATTTTGTAATATTTTGTTCATCTAGCCTTAGGTTACCAGTTATTGCATTTGAACCAAGGGAAACATTACTTTCAAAAATCGAATCTCCAACATAATTTTTATGAAGCCATACGTTATCTTTGAAATAACTCCTTGCAATTTCAGTTGCATATCCAATGACACAGTTCTCTCCAATTATAGAATTTCTAACAAGGGCTCCGTTTGCAATAATTGTATTTTTGCCAATATAACATGGACCATTTACTACTGCACCCTCAAAAATCTTTACACCGTCTTCTATGATTACATTACCTTTAATGAAAGCGTTTTTTGAAATTTCTGCCCTTGTTGAAATATTTTGGCCTTTAATTGTATCAAGAAAATATTCCATTACATCCAGGACATGCCAAGGATATTTTATGGTTTTCCATTGACCTTTATATTCAAGAAGTTTAAATACTTTACTAGATTTCATTAACGAATCGAGTGCTACTTCATAGACATCATCATTTTTTGACCTTGATTTTAAAAGAGAGTTTAATAATTCATTTGCGTTATTAAAATAATGAAATACTATGTTTACAAATTCCGATGGAGTGTTTCCCTCACCTGGTTTTTCAATAATTCCTGTAATATTACCATTTTCAATTTTTAAATAACCTCCAGGAAAATATTTTTCTGTTTTGTAACCTACTAACATTGCGCTATTTGTACTATTTAATTCTTCTCTAATTTTGATGAAATCTGAAATTAGACCTTCATCGTAATAATCATTTGCATTTAAAACTAATATCTCCTCATCTTGGTTTATTTCTTCAAGTGCTGACATTACTGCGCCTGCCATTCCGCTACCAGTTTGGGTTACAACATTTATATCTTTATTTTCAATTATTAAGTTTCCATTAGTGACAACAATAAAATTACAATTACCAATTTTTTTGAATCGCGCTATATGCTTATTAATATTTGTTATACCCAGGAAAGGATAACTGTTTTTTTCTTGAAGTGGCCAAAAACGTGAGCTTTCACCACCTGCTAATATAATTATATTTAAATTACCCATTAGTGTTTATAACTGTTATAATATTATATCATTTGATATGAATAAGAAGAAATACAATCAAAAAATTGTTACATTAGGTGGTGGAACAGGACAGTTTCACCTTCTGTCAGGACTTCGAGAATTAAACGAGAATAGTCTAATTACAGCCGTAGCAGGTGCATGGGATAGTGGGGGAAGCTCAGGAAGGCTAAGAACCGAACTTGGAGTATTGCCACCTGGAGATATTAGACGTTGTTTATTAGCACTTATGGAGAGTGATAAACAGAGAATGGTAGCTCAGACGCTTTTTGACGATAGGCTCGAGGATCTATCAAACCCTCTCAAAGGACACTCTTTTGGTAACTTATTGACTGCAAGACTTGAAAATATATATAAAGGACAAGATCGAGGAGTTGACGCAGAAAGAGAACTTTTTAGAGTTAATGCCAAGGTCATGCCTGTAAGTATTACAAACCTTCAATTAATAGCAGAAACGTCAAAAGGAAATAAAATAGAAGGCGAGACAAACATAGATTTAAGGATTAAAGATAAAAATTATGATAAGGACGATAAAATTATTAGGATTTATTTTGATACTCGAGCAGATGCAAATTTAAATGTATTAACTGAAATTGAAAACGCAGAAAAAATTGTATTCTCTTCAGGGGATCTTTATACAAGTGTTTTACCACACTTACTAGTAGATGGAATCAGAGAAGCAATTTCTAAATCAAAAGCCAAACTTATTTATGTTTTGAACTTAGCAACAAAACCTGGTGAAACAGATTCATACAAAGCTTCTAATTTTTTAAAGTCACTTTTGTTTTATTTAGATTTACCTGGTCGATTAAACTATATGATAGTAAACGATAATCACTTAGATCCTGAGATACTCTCATTGTATAAAGAAGAGGGGCAGAATTTGGTTGAGATTGATGAAGATAAAATAAAAGAAATGGAACTTAGTTTAAAAATAATTAGGAAACCTGTTTCAATTTATCTCAAAAAAGAACACCTGCTTCGTCACGATTCACTTAAACTCGCCGAGGCTATTTTGGAAATATAGCTTAGTTTGCATTTTTAATCTTAGATTATTAGCCAATGATCTTAAATCCTGTGTATTGATATCTTGTGGTTGCAATGGTTTTAAAATATGTAATTTAAATCCAGTATCTGGACTAAAATATTGACATATAGGTAGTATATTAATATTTAGATTTTTGGCTACAACAAATGCTCCAGTGTGAAATACATCCAAATCATATGGCCCCGCGTTATTTCTTTTACCAGAAGTTCCACCTTCTGGATACATAACGATCGCAGATTGTTCTTTGTCAATTATTTTTCTTGTGTCGTCAATGAGTTGTTGTGTTCTGTTCCTGCCACCTGCGTTTACAACAATGACTCCACAGCTTCGTTGAATACTGGATAATTTACCTGGTAGTTCAATGGCAGATTCATGTAAACTCATGTTAAGCCTTTGTGATATGGGCAAAATTGAAGCATGTCGCAGCGGAAATGGTTCAATATTATTAATTTTAGTAAGTTTAATTATTCCCAAATGATTAGTTATAATAATTACATTTTTTGTTGTAATAATTTCCTGTAAATTTTCTAGACCTGATGAAATTTCTACGTTGGTTTCAGTAGCGAGATCCTTTAATAATTTTTGATACAGTTGATTTATATGTGTCGAATTTTCATCTTCAGAAAACGCTTTTTTGAAAAATTTTGCTTGTAACTCTTTAGTATTTTTGATAATACGTATTGCCAAAGGAGTTTTTAAAATTTCTTTTTCAAGTTTTGTTTTAATAGCAATTTCTTGAGGATCCGAATTTTTTGGCTGTCTGTTAAATACCACATTCATATTTTCGCTCATTTGACTGTGTCAACCTTTTTAAATAATGAAAATATGGGATACGCATTTGATTTTGAACCGATATATTGTGGTATGCCTGGTGCAGGAATAGGATTAATTATATCATCTTCCGTTTCTAAGGCGTAATGCGCACCATATCCTTCTTTTGCTTCTGGGTATGCAATAATATTTATCTGTTCACTAGGAAATTCTTCCCTAAGTTTTTTTTGGAGTTTAATGGTGACATTTCGGCAGTCTTCATGGTTAGTTAAGCTATCATCTATCTGTAATAGATGTCTAGCACTGTCTAATATATCGATCATTTGTATATTTTACTTCACTGTCACACTTTTTGCTAGGTTTCTTGGTTTATCTGGGTCAGCACCTCTTCCAATTCCCAAATAGTATCCAAGCAATTGACCTACAATTATATTCCCAAATATTGTAAGATCTTCTAAATCTGGGGTGAGAATTGTTGCATCAAATTCAGATGATTCAAATGGAGCTACCCCGATAATATACCCACCTCTTGCTTTTAATTCAGCGGCACTTGATAGTACCTCATTTTTTACTATATCGTTACTAGCCAATATAAAACAAGGAGTATCTTTTTGAATCAAAGTAATAACTCCGTGTTTAAGCTCTCCAGCAGTAAATGATTCTGCATGAATATATGACGTTTCTTTGATTTTGAGACCAAATTCTAGTGCCCCCGGATAGTTTAAATTTTTGCCTATTACATACATGTGTTCTTGCATGTCGATTTCCTTTACAAGTTTTATGATTTCATCAAATAACTTTTGATTCATCCACAATTTAAGTTTCTTGCTTAAATTTTCAATACTGTTTATTGCAAAATTATATTTATTTTCTACAGTTTTTGAAAGAAGATATAAAATAGTAAATTGAGCTGTCATTGCTTTAGTTGAAACGACGGCGATCTCCGGCCCCGCACCTATAGGCAAAATAATATCTGATATTCTTTCCATTGTTGTTCCTCTTGCATTAACAATAGTAACAACTTTAGCACCATACTTTTTAGCTTCCTTTATTGCGATTAACGTATCTGCTGTTTCTCCAGATTGAGAAATTGCAATCACGACAGTATCTTTGTTGCAAAACTTCGCAAATGGGAGAAATTCATATGCACCATAATTTTCACTTTGTATATTTGAATTAGAAAAAAAATATTTACCTGCTAAGGCAGCATAAGAAGCAGTGCCACAGCCTATTAAAACTATTTTTTTACTTTTCTTAATTAGTCTTGAAACTTTATCTAGTTCGTCTTTATTTATAAGTGATGATTTTAAAATTGTTTTTGGTTGTTCGTTTATCTCTTTTACCAGAAAATAAGGATAGCCTCCTTTTTCAGCGTCTTCAAGTTGCCAATCGAGCTTTTTGATCTTTGCTTTTATTTCTTTTTTTGACTTAATATCAAAAATTTTAATACCTGACTTAGATACTACAACTCCTTCTCCATCTTCTAAAAAATGTACCTTGTTCGTATACTTTAAGAACGCTGGGACATCACTTGCAAGAAAATATTGTTTCCCCTTTTCATCAAAGCCTACGACAATAGGGGAGCCATTTCTACAAGCAACTACAGATTCGGTCTTAAGGTCTAGTACACAAATAGCGTTTGATCCAATAAGTGATTCAAAGGTATCGAATACAGATGTTTTTATATCGCTTGTTTTTAAACGATCTTCAATCAAGTGACTTATAACTTCGGTATCAGTTTCAGATTTATATATATGATTATTTTTTGAGAGTTTAACTTTTAGTTCTTGGTAGTTTTCGACAATACCATTATGGATAACCGCTATTTCTCCTTTACAGTCTAAATGTGGATGTGCGTTTTCATCACTTACCCCTCCATGAGTAGCCCATCTTGTATGACCTAGTGCAATTTTTGATTTGATGGTAGTTTTTAAAAAAGAATCGCCAATTTTACCTGAATGTTTTTCAAACATTATTTTCTTTGACTTTATGTTTGGAATGTAAGATACACCCCAACTGTCATATCCACGATATTCAAGTAGTTTAATACCTTCAAAAACAACACTTGGGGCATCATCTCTGGTGCCAATGTAAGCAAATATTCCACACATATTATTTTAAAGCAGAAGCAGTTTAGTTGAAGAAAATTGATTTTAATCTCTTTTCAAGATCAAATTACATTGTCAATACAACGGTAGGCACCCGCAGATAATTTCGATTAACCTACTCCTCGTATCCTCATTAAATATAAATGAGACCACACGCTATTAAATTTTAAGGTTTCTTCTACTCGATCAAACTACTATTCCTAATATTATCTCACTAGCTGCTTCTTTGTCAACAAAAATTGATACCTTATGACCTTGTAATCTTAGTGCTGATGCTGGACAGTCAGTTGAGATATCTTCAAATAGCGCTTTTCGTAGAATTTGTCCTTTATATCTACCATATGCGACCAACACGATTCTGTCGGCTTCAAGAATTGTTGAAATTCCTTGGGTCAACGCTGTTTTGGGAGTATCTTGACCTCTTTCGATAGTATCTCTTTTGTACGTTTCTTCAGATAACACTTGAAGGTGTGTCCTTGAATTAAAACTTGTTCCCGCTTCGTTAAACCCAATATGTCCTCCTGGACCAATACCTAAAATTGCCAATCCAATTTTATGTTTAGTTACCAATTCGTCATATCTATTTGCTTCGTCGACGGGATTTGTTGCTAATCCGTTGAGAGTAAAGATATTTCGCTGTGGTATATGTAGCGGTTTAAATATATTGTCCCTTAAAAATTTTACGAAACTAAATTGCGCCCCAGGAGAATATGGATGATACTCATCCAAGTGGTAAGCTAGAACCTGTTCAAAAGAAACTTCCCCTGCATCTACAGCTCTTTTAAGCTCTGTATCTATGGGAAGCATTGTGTCTCCTGTTGCATTCGTTATGGGGAGTGATGGAAATTTTTTCACATCGCCAATAATTGCGTGTTGTGCAAATGCATTCGCGGTTTCTATTTTTGAATTATATACACGAATTTCGTAAATATTTGGATGACATATCTGTTCAAATTCCATTTAAATAATCATTGTCCTCATCCGCCTCAGCCGATGTCCTACTCAACCCAATAGGAGATAGCGCATTTCTTTGTGCAGCTTTGATATAATCTTGTGTTGTTTGATTAAGTTGATTAATAGGAAGTCCATCTAAATCTGGAAGTCCCTCTCTGTTTAGTTTGTTTGCTTTGTTATAATCATTAGTAACTTCTGCTTGTTTTTTCTCTACCATTTTTCTATCTGGACCCATTTGTGGATATGATATTACTATAAGTATTAATTGTCAAATTTTTGTATATTTGACGTATAATATAACAAACACATGAAAAATATACATATGATGGGGATTTCTGGTAGTGGTATGGGTGGAGTGGCGCAACTTGCTTCTAAAATGGGATATACGGTCACAGGTTGTGATTTAAAGACGGGTGGGCATAATAAAGAACATTTAAACGGTATTGATTTATTAATAGTATCTCCTGCTGTTTTATATCAATCTAAAAATGAGCCAGAGTTACTTATTGCTAAAAAGAAAAAGATTGTTATGACTTGGGAGGAATTTGTAGGAAAGGTTTTGATGAAAGATAAATTTGTGATAGCAATTGCTGGGACTCATGGTAAATCAACAACTACGGCAATGATTGGAAAAATGATGACAGATAACGGTTTTGATCCAACTGTCTTATTGGGAGCAAAAGTACTTGAATGGAATGGAAATAGTAGATTTGGCAAGAGTAAATATTTTGTTATAGAAGCTGATGAATTTAATGATAGTTTTTTATACTACCATCCAGATATAGCAGTAATCAACAATATTGAATTTGATCATCCAGATTATTTTGACAGTGAAAAACAATTATTTGAAAGCTTTAATAAATTCATAGGAAACTTAAAAGATGGTGGAACTTTAATTGTAAATTGGGATGATGATGGGGTTAAGGCACTTTTATCAAAGTCTGACCTTAAAAGCCTAAAAAAGGTCAGACCTTCACAGGTGGCTGAATTAAACTTAAAAGTAATTGGAAATCATAATCAAAATAATGCCCAAATGGTTTTGGAACTTGGAAAAGTACTTGGAATTTCTGAAGAAAAAATAATTCAAAGTCTTGAAAACTTTGAAGGGATTGGTCGAAGAATGGAGGAGATTGGGAAAAACATTTTTGATGATTACGCACACCATCCAACAGCAATAAAAACTACCCTAGCAGGTGTAAGAAATAAATATCCTAATGCAAAAATTTGGGCGATAATTGAACCACATGGATTTTTAAGGACCAAAGCATTATTAACCTTTTATAAAGATGCTTTTGTTTCAGTAGATAAAGTCATAATTGGCCCGATTTTTAAAGCAAGAGACAAAGAAACATTTGATATGACTCCTGAAAAAATCAAAGAAGTATCAAATCACAAAAATATTTATACTGCTAATTCTATAGATCAAATTGTAGAAATTATAAAAGAGAAAAAAGAAAACAATGATTTATTTGTAGTAATGGGAGCAGGGAATAGTAACATATGGGCGAAAAAAATTTCCGAGATATTACATCGTTAAAAGTTGGTGGGAGTATAAAACACTTTTTTGAAGTAAAAAACAAAGAAGGTCTCGTTCGTGCTGTAATTTTTGCTAAATCTAATAAGTTGCCTATTTTTACAATAGGAGATGGAACAGATATTGCTGTCTCTGATGATGATTACAATGGTGTTGTAATCAAATATATAGGAAATAACATATCGTATACAGGTAACAATGTAACAGCAGAATCAGGAGTAAATTGGGACAAATTAGTAGAAGAAACTGTAAATAGGAATTTACAGGGAATAGAATGTTTATCTGGTATTCCTGGAACAGTAGGAGCAGCTCCAATACAAAATATTGGGGCGTATGGGCAAGAGTTGTCAGATATCTTTCATAATTTAACTGCATACAATATAGGTAAAGAGAAATTTGTTACATTCGACAAGAATGATTGCAAATTTGGTTATCGAAGTAGCAAATTTAAAAATATTAAGTTTTGGCAAAAATTTATAATTACAGATGTAATACTTAAATTAAATAAGAATAAAAAATTAGACTTAAATAAAATTCGACAGGACATTTTAAAATTAAGAAATGAAAAATTAGAAGATCCAAAATTAATTCCCAATGCTGGATCATTTTTTATTAATCCTTTTGTCAATTTTAAAACAAAAGAAAGACTAGAAAAAAAATATAGAGATATGAAATTTTATGTTACAGGAGATAAGTTTAAGATCCCAGCTGGATATTTGATAGAAAAGGCAGGGTGGAAAGGAAAAAGTTTAGGTCCAGTTAAGGTTTCAGATAAGCATGCACTAGTTATTATAAATCCAGACGGTAAAGGAACTTTTAAAGATATCAAAAAACTAGCCGATGCGATAATTAAGGATGTAAATAAAATATTTGGTATAAAACTTGAGCCTGAGGTACAATATATAAACGTATGAATTACAAAAAGAAAAAAGTAGCTATTATTGGTTATGGTATAGAAGGACAAGATGTTGAAAGATATTTGAAATTAAAAGGTGCAATAGTTACAATTTTAGATCAAAAAAACGGTGATAATTATCTTTCAAATCTAGATAAATTTGATTTAATTATAAGATCTCCTGGAGTTTATCCGTATAAGCCTGAACTTAAAAATTTAAATATTACAACACCTACTAGAATCTTTTTTGAAGAATTCAAAGGCAAAATAATTGGTGTTACTGGTACAAAAGGTAAAGGGACTACTTCAACTTTAATTTATAACATTTTACGATCTGCTGGAATGAGTGTCTATTTAGGTGGAAACATTGGAAAACCTCTATTAGAATTATTGCCCAAACTCACTTCAAAATCATATGTAATAATGGAAATATCATCTTTTCAACTAATAGATCTTCCAATTTCTCCGGATATTGCAGTGGTCTTAAATATTACATCAGATCATATGGATTGGCATAAAAACCAAAATGAATATATAGATGCAAAGAAAAATATTGTTAGATTTCAAAAATCATCTGATTGGGCAGTATTAAACAGTGAATATAAAAATTCTAAAAATTTTGGAAAAGAAACGAAAGCAAACATTATCTTTTTTTCAAAGAAAACACTTGATCGAAAATACAAACATCAGTTGATACTTAGGGGTGAACATAATTTAGAGAATATTGCTGCAGCGGTAGCGGTTTCTAATATATTAAATATAAACAAAAAAATAATATTAAATACTGTTAGGAAATTCAAAGGACTTGAACATAGATTAGAATTTGTTAAATTTTTCAACGAAGTTGGGTTCTTTAACGATTCATTTGCCACAGGTCCCCAACCAACAATTGCAGCGATAAAATCTTTTACTGAAAATGAAACATTAATTTTAGGTGGTAGTGATAAAGGATTAGATTATAAAGAATTGGGGGATGTTATCAATAAATCAAATAACATAAAAAATATTATTCTAGTTGGTACTACTGCTAAAAAAATAGAAAAATATATTAGTAATAAAAAAATAATGATTCGTGACTTAGGGTTTACAAAAATGAAAGATATTGTGAAGGAAGCGTTTAAAATTTCAAAACATGGTTATGTTGTTATATTAAGTCCAGCTTCAGCCAGTTTTGATATGTTTGAAAACTATAAAGATAGAGGTAATCAATTTAAGGAGGCAGTGTGGAATCTATCGTAATAAGAAATCACTTCGTGATAGGAATTTTTGATTCAGGTTTGGGCGGTTTAACTGTTGTTAAAGAAGTTAAAAAACTTCTTTCTAATAGTTCAATTGTTTATTTGGGGGATACAGCAAGAGTGCCATATGGAACAAGAAGTCCTGAAACAATTAGAAAGTTTGCTAAAGAAGATGTAAATTTTTTAATGAATAAAAAAGTAGATTTAATTGTTGTTGCCTGTAATACTGTTTCATCTTTAGCTTTAGATATTGTTAAAAAACACTCAAACGTTCCCGTCTTTGGAGTTGTGGAACCTGCAATTAAAAAAGCTCTAGAATTAACTAATAATAATAAAATTGGTTTAATTGGTACAAGAGCCACTGTTAATAGTAATGCTTATAAAAAAAGTTACTCTTAGAAGGCATGCATCAATACTTGTACCTTTAATTGAAGAAGGGTTTATAAGTGGTCCGGAATTAGATCTGTTTATAGCGAGATATCTCGCTGGGTTCATAGCAAAAGTAGATACACTAATACTTGGTTGTACTCATTACTCAATTATAAAAGATCAGATTAGTAAATATTTAGGCAAGAAAATTACTTTAGTAGATCCTGCAGAAGAAGTTGCAAAAGTTGTTTATAAATTTATTCAAAAACAATCAATTTATTCTAAAAAACCAAGAAGTGATTTTTACTATTTAACAGATGTTAATGAAAGATTTATGAACACAGCCAAAATGTTTTTGGGATATGATATATCGAATAAAACTGAAAAAGTATCTATATGAATTCGGTTGCTTGCAAGTAAATACATTTAAGTAGTATTGATCTAAAAGATAGTAAAATTGGAGTTGAGTCTGCATAAGAAACACGTTGTAAGTAGATTTATAAACAAACACCATGTATGTACTCAGAAAATATCAGATGACCAACGATCATTTCGAAGGGGCAAAAAACTAGATAGGTTTGAAACAATCCTGAAAATTATTAGATAATTTAAGCGTAAACGCTTGAGTGGTCGGATTTTGTAATATCACCTCTTTTTATAATATTTTCAATTGGTTCAAGTATGTAGAAATTATCTCGTTTACCATCATGAATATTTGTAGCAAATTCCGATGCTACATAGTTCATCTCTAAAAAGTAAAATGATAAAATTTTCCTTAAATTGAATCGTCTTTCAATTTTTTTTGCTCTTCTTCATCGTCGATATTCGGAGATATTTGAACCAACACCTTCTCTGCTATGGGCATATAATTTGGTTTAGCAACTGGAATATCTAATAAACTATCAAAAGATTTAGGATTATCTTTTTGAAGAATTCTGTTTATAACTCTAGGTTCGGTATATCTCCAAACAGCTCTAAACCTATCCGTGGGTACTTTACCGTAAAGAGCTGATCTCATTTCACCATATTTATCTATACAAAATTCTTCTGCCATTGCACCTAATTTAGTCAGATTAAGTGAGGCGTTTCCACCTCTTTCTGGATCATAAAGCCATTTCATCATATCATAGCCGTTTTGAAAAGCGTGGAGGGCTTGAATTATTTTTAATTCTTTTCCGACACCTTTATTACGAAGCTCAGAATTTGCTATAGCGAGCATACTAGATATTAATATTGGTTTTCCTGTCAGTACATCTTTACCACCTCCGAAGCCAGCCGCAAATCCTATCATTCTACTCGTGTCGTTATAAGCAGCGTATACACCACCACCAGTATCTTTCATTAATGCAAGTATATGGACTGGAGCAAGTTCTCTATCTTCCCATCTCCATGCTTTTTTCTGAATATTAACTACTTGTTTTAGTTCGTCTGCGGTATTGACCTCATTAAAAAAATATTTTTGACCATTAACCTCTTTCGAAAATCCGTCGTTAACGCGGTTAAAATTGAACGAATTGAAAAATAATTCGTTCGACCAGATACTTCTGTCAGGTATTATTAGCGTTTCCATCTAATTTCCACGAATTATACGACTTATTGATCAAGAGTCAAGAATCATCGATTCTATTTGCGATGATATAGTTTTATACAAAATGTTGCAAAAGTTATATGTAAGGGTTTATAATCCTGCATATGACAGTACGAGAAGCAGTAAAATTAGATGAAGGTCAGATGTCCATAGCTGGAAGGAATGTGGATATTAATAGGATTATTCGTCAAAAAAAGATGTTAACTGATATCAACGGGAGAATCGTTGAGATTGATTTCTATGAATTAAGGAAGTCTGGAATTCAATTTCATAACCCAGCGTATGTTTGCAAAGAAGGTAATTGGATTACAGGTCATACGATAGAAAAGAGACTAGCTCTCAGTAGCAGACCAGAGCGACAAACAATTTTTGTTTCTGCGCTAATGAGACTGGTAGTTTCTTCCGAACCTATATTTTCTTAAACTTGTTACTGTATAATTAAGTGATGTTAACTAATAGGCTTAAGAAATTGTTTTATTTTCCTATTGCTTCATATTTTGCATTTTTTGCCAAACTATATCTTTTGCGTTGGAAACCAAAAATTGTTGTAATAACTGGTTCAAGTGGAAAAACAACCCTACTTCACATGGCAGCAGCACAATTTAAAGAAAAAGCTAAGTATTCATTCCATGCAAATAGCGCCTATGGTATACCATTTGACATTTTAGGTATAAGGAGAAGTTCTCTGTCATTTTTTGAATGGCCATCCATAATATTAACCACCCCATTTAGAATATTTAGATCAATCCCGAAAGAAAAAATATATATAGTTGAAGCTGATTGTGATCGACCTCATGAAGGTAAATTTTTAGCTAAGTTATTAAAACCTGAGGTCGTACTTTGGCAAAGTTTAGGAAGAACTCATAGCATGAATTTTGAACACTTGGTGCAAAATAAAAATTTTTCTAGTTTAGAAGAAGCAATATCATTTGAATTTGGATATCTTGTTGAATATTCTAAAAGTGAATCTATTGTCAATGCTGATTCGCCACATATAAATAAGCAATTATCAAGAAGTAATTCTACAAGTATAAAAATTAGACTAAATGATTATAAATATAAATACGATATTAGTAAAAGTAGATCAATATTTACATTTGATGACGAAGTATATTCTTTCAGTTATTTATTACCAAAAGAAACAATTTATTCAATTATAATGTTACAAAAATTGATGAAATATTTTAATTTAGACTTTGACAAAAAATTTAAGGAATTTAAATTACCTCCAGGAAGAAGCTCATTTTTCAAAGGCATAAAAAATATTGACATTATTGATAGTAGCTATAATGCAAATCTAGACTCAATGAAGGTGATTTTTAATATGTTTTCAAACATTAAAACAAAATCGCCCAAATGGATAGTTTTAGGAGATATGCTTGAACAGGGGAACAATGAACAAAATGAACATGAACTTTTAGCAAAAGAAATTAATAAATATAAGTTTAGTAGAATAATATTAATGGGTCCAAGAATATCTAAATTTACAAAACCACTATTAAACCAAAAATCTGTGTCGTTTATAAATCCAGATCAAGTGTTAAGATATTTGTTGGATGAGGTTAAACATGGAGAAACAATATTATTTAAAGGTGCAAGATTTTTAGAAGGAGTTGTCGAAAATTTGTTATTAAATAAATCTGACGCAAAAAAATTAGTCAGAAGAGAAAAAGTTTGGCAAGACAGAAGAAAAAAGTTTGGACTCTAAATTTATATGAAAAAATTATTTATATTACATGGTTGGTCATACGATACAGATAAGTGGAGTGACCTGTTGATAGCTTTAAAAAAATACGATTTTGAGTCTTCAGTCATAACTATTCCAGGATTAACAGAAAAACTTGAAAACGTTTGGGATATTAATGACTATGCTGAATGGTTAGATAAAAAGCTTAAAGCAGAAAAAGATATTACTTTAATTGGACATTCGAACGGAGGAAGAATTGCATTATATTTCATATTGAAATATCCGAATAAAGTTAAAAAGTTATTTTTAATAGACAGTGCAGGAATACATAACAACGATTTAAGAATTAGAATCAAAAGAATATTATTTAAATTAATCACGACTATTGGGAAAAAATTTACAAATTCAAATAGTTTGAAGAACCTTCTATATAAATTTGCCAGAGAAAATGATTACAACAAAGCTTCAGGAGTTATGAAAAAAACAATGCAAAATCTAATTAATTACGATTTAACGAATAAACTGCATAAAATAGAAGTAGATACCAATATCATATGGGGAGAAATGGATAAAATAACACCACTTAGTGATGGAATTTTGATGAATAAATCTATTAAAAACTCAAAATTACACATTATTAATAATGCTAAACATTCACCACAATTTACTGATCCAGAGAAAGTATCAAATATAATATATGAGAATATTTAATTCACTAGGGTCAAACTATAATTCCTACTATCTCTTGCGAGGTTTTTTTAATGTTTTCAACGAAAACAAAAATAATAAATTAAAGAGTTTGCTTGAAAAAAAATATAATGGTAAAGTTATTTTTTATTATAAAGGACGTGAGGCTATTGAAGTTGCTTTGAGAATATTGTCTTTACCAAAAAATAGTTATGTTGCAATTAATGGATTGACTTGCCTTGTTGTAGATAAAGCAGTTACTAATGCAGGTTATAAATGTCAATATCTTGATATTGGAGAAGATCTAAACTTTTCTCCAAATTCTCTTCATAAAGCCTTAATAATAAACAGCAATATAAAAGCTGTAATCGTCCAAAATACATTAGGTATTCCTGTTGATATTCAAAAGATAAAAAAAATTTGCGATGATAACCAACTTGTATTGATTGAAGATTTGGCCCATTGTGCAGGAACGGTTTACGGCGATGGTGGTCTTGCTGGCACAATCGGTGATTTTACTGTTTTATCATTTAGCCAAGACAAAATTATAGATTCTGTATCTGGAGGTGCGCTGATAATTAGAAATAAAAAGTATTTAGATAAAATCGCTAAAACCAAAAAAAAGAATATTCCAATAACGTGGATTATCCGAGATATCCTATATCCAAAATTTACATTTATAATTAGAAATCTTTACTATCTAAATATAGGTAAAGTCATACATCGATTACTAAGAATATCAAATTTACTTTCAATACCGATTGACTTAAATGTAAACAATCTTCACAATCTCCCAAAGTGGTATATAAATATGGCCTATGATTATATAATAAATTTAGATTTTGATTTGATTCACAGAAAAAAAATATCAAAAATCTATTCAGATAATTTAAATAATAACATTATCGCTAAAGATATAATTACCAAATTAAACAAATCAACTAACATAAGATTTCCAATATTTGCTAAAAACAGAAATAAATTGGTTAAATATCTAGAACATGGTGGAATTTATATATCTGATATCTGGTATGATTCACCTGTGGCACCACTAAAATTCCAAAGTATTTCGAATTATAAAAAAGGAACATGTTCAAATGCTGAAAAGTTATCTGAACTTATTCTTAACTTGCCAACACATAAAAATATAAATGAGAATGAGGCTCTTAATATTTCAAAATTAATTAATAAATGGATAACTACACAATAAGTGGAATTACAAACAAAGGAGTTTGGGAAAAATTTTTACTTTCTCAAAAACCTAACTCATTTCTTCAGTCATGGAACTGGGGACAGGTCCATAAAGACATGGGTGAGAAAATTTTTAGATTAGGTCTATATAATAATAAAAGTCTTGTTGGTATTTTTCTAATTATTAAAGAAGTAGCAAAAAGAGGACCTCATTTATTAATTCCTGCTGGACCGATAATTAATTGGGATAATATAAGTGAAGTTACTTTCTTTATTGATTATGTTAAAAAATTAGCATTAAAAGAAAATACTTGGTTTATAAGGATTAGACCAGAAATTTTAGATACCTCTGAGAATAGAAACTTATTTAAGAAACTTAAATCAATCTATGCACCAATGCATTTGAATGCAGAAAATACTTGGATACTAGATATAGATAAACCCGAAGACATACTTCTTTCAGAAATGCGTAAGTCTACTCGATATTTAATTAAAAAAAGTCAAAATGAAGGTTTGCAGATAAACAAATCAATAAACAAAAATGATTCAAAGATTCTCTTCGATCTTCAGAAAGAAACGTCAATAAGACATAAATTTGTAGGTTTTCCCCTTAAGTTATTTCAACTGGAAATTGATTATTTTGGAAGAGATAATAACGCAATTTTGTTTACTTGTAAAAAAAATAAATTAATTTTAGCTTCGGCTATAATAGTATTTTATGGGAATTCTGCCTATTATCATTTTAGTGGTTCAACATCTAGGTTTTCAAATATTCCTTTTTCATATTATTTACAATGGGAGGTAATAAAAGAATCGAAAAAAAGAGGACTTAAACAATATAATTTTTGGGGGATAGCACCAAATGATAATCCTAAGCATCGTTTTGCTGGTGTTACACTTTTCAAAACTGGTTTTGGAGGAAGACGAATAGATTGGTTACATGCAAGAGATTTACCAGTTTCTTCGTTTTACTACCTAACTTATGCTTTTGAAACTTTCAGAAGGATTTTTAGAAGATTATGATAATATAAATATATGCAGAATTTTTTACCATTGGCGCTTGGTCTTATACTTTTTTCTTTTTTAACAACTTCAATATTAGTTGTTCCGTTTATTGATTTTCTTTATAAAATCAAGTTTACAAGAAAAGCTGAAGCACCTAAATCTGGAAAAGTTCCATTATTTGACAAACTCCATGACATCAAAGCAGGTACTCCTGTTGGAGGAGGTCTTTTAATAATTTTTGTAGTTACTACATTGTTTGCAATTATATTTCCATTAAGTTCATATATGGGGGTATTCATCCAAACTGCTTACAATTTAAGAATTGAGCTTTTTGTAATATTTTTTACCTTTATTTCTTTCGGCCTCTTAGGACTTCTTGATGATTATAAAAAAATGTTAGGTAAACCCACCAAAGGCGTACTAGGATTAGCCTTTGGGTTATCACGAAGACAAAAGTTTTTAGCCCAATGGATATTAGCTGGGTTTATATCTTTTATTATTTATAAAATACTAGGAATACATATACTACATATTCCAATAATAAACATAACTCTAGATATAGGTTTTTGGTATGTGCCTTTTTCAGCGTTTGTCATTGTATCTTTCACAAATGCATTTAATATTACAGATGGTTTGGACGGATTAGCTTCAGGACTTTTAATGATTTGTTTAATGGCTTTTGGGGTCATTGCTGCCAGTGGTTTAGATACTCCCTTGTCACTTTTTATTGCTCTTTGGATCGGTGCTTTGATTGCATTTCTTTACTTTAATTCTTGGCCTGCTAGAATTTGGTTGGGAGATAGTGGTGCTCTTTCGTTCGGCGCAACGCTTGCAGTTATAGGTCTTTTGACAGGAAGTATTGTTGCATTAATTGTTATAGGTGGTATTTTTGTTATTGAGATATTATCTTCTGCTATACAAATACTTGGTTGGAAATTCTTAAATAGACCTATTTTTAAATTAGCACCAATCCACCATACATTTTTAGCAATTGGATGGGAAGAACCCAAAATTGTAATGAGAGCTTGGTTGGCAGGTATAATCCTTGCTATTTTTGGCCTCTGGCTTGCTACTATATGAGTAAAAAGTTTGACAAGACATTTTTTTACTTAATACTTTTATTAGTAGCAATTGGACTTGTTTTTATTGCAGACATATCAACTCCTCAAGCTTTAAATTATTTTAATGATAAATTTTATTTTGTAAAGCAACAAGTTGTTTGGGCTTGTATTGGAATAGTTGCCATGCTAATTATTAGTAGTATCCATTATAGTTTTTGGAAAAAAATCGCAGTACCTTTCTTTGCAGCAGCTGTATTACTGCTTATAGCAGTGCTTATTCCTGAATTATCACTTAAAGCTTTGGGAGCAAGGCGTTGGATATCTATAGGAAACATCAATTTTCAACCATCAGAAGTCATCAAATTAGCCCTTGCCCTATATCTTGCAAAAGTTGCAGATAGTAAAATAACAAGGCCTTTAGCATTTTTTATCCCCTTAGCTATTGTTTCTGGACTCATAATGTTGCAACCAGACCTTGGTACTACTCTAATAGTAGGGGCAATTGGTGTAGTCCAAATATTTACGTCAGGCATTGCATTAATTCCCTTTTTTGGATGGCTCTCTTCAGGTGTAATTTCTGTTATAGCATTAATTATGATTTCACCATATAGAAGAGATAGAATAATGACATTCTTTCAGCTTAGTTCAGATCCATTAGGAAAAGAATATCATATAAGACAAATATTATTAGCGCTTGGCTCTGGTGGTCTTTTTGGTCTAGGAATTGGGCAATCAAGACAAAAATATCTATTTTTACCTGAAGCTTCAACAGATTCTATATTTGCAGCAATTGCAGAAGAAATCGGATTTATTGGATCATTCGTATTAATTACTTTATTTGCCTTTTTTGTATTTAAAGCATTTAAAATTGCATCAAATGCTCCTGACCAATTTTCAAAAATACTAGCAATTGGAATAGCTACATGGATTGGTGGACAAATTATTCTAAATTTATCATCAATGACAGCTTTAAGTCCTTTAACTGGTATTCCTTTACCTTTTTTCTCATATGGAGGAACCAGTCTATTAATGATTTTGGCATCATGCGGTATACTATTAAATATAAGTAAATATGCAACTAAAAAAATTACTTCTCGCAGGTAGTCATGCAGGCTCAACTGCAATTGCCGTTGTTGAGGAGATTAGAAAAAGAAATTTACCTTATGAGATTCATTGGCTGGGAATGGAATATAAAAACCTAGTTAATATAGGTGTAATTTTTCACCATTTAGATTCTGGAAAAATTGAAAATAAAGCCACAAAAAATACAGTTTCTTCTTTTTTAAAAATTCCTGTAAGTTTTTATAAAAGTCGTAAATTAGTCAAAGAGATTAATCCTGATTTAGTTTTGTCCTTTGGAAGTGCAGCCGGAGCATTAGTCTCATTTTGGGCAAATATGCTTAAAATTCCTGTAATAATTCATGAACAAACTGCAACTGCAGGTAGAGCTAATATATTTTCTTCATATTTTGCTAAATTAATTTTAATTTCAAGAGAAAGTTCTTCCCCCTTTTTTAACAAACACAAAATAAAATTGGTTGGTAATCCGTTAAACAATAAAATTATCAGTAGTATAAACAAAGATTCCAGAACAAAGGTAAAAACAATATTAATTACAGGGGGGTCAAGAGGATCTACCTGGATTAATGATGCCATAAAACCGATTCTGTCAACGCTTCTTGAAAAATATTATGTAGTTCATCAAACTGGTAATGGAAAATTATCAGATTATATTAAAAGTGACAAATACTTCGCTTTTGAGCAAACTAATCCTAAAAATATGGCTGAAATTTTATCTAAATCTGATATAGTAATATCAAGAGCAGGTGCAAATACTGTATCTGAATTAATTGCCTTAAAAAAACCTTCAATTTTAATTCCTATTCCATGGACATATAACGATGAACAAACTGAAAATGCAAAATATATGGAGAGTTTAGGCCTTGCCAGAATTTTAGCCCAAAAAGAATTAACAGCACAAAAATTATTATCAGAAATTAATAAATTGGTGGATAATTATTCTGCAATTAATAAAAATTCTGTTGATATTGTTAGCCCCGATCTCTTGGCTTCAGAAAAAATAGTAGATATTCTAGAAGATGAAATATAAACGAAAACAAAAATTTAATATTTTTAAAGTACTTTCTATTGTATTAATTATAATTTTTGTTATTTTGATTCCAACCATAATCCAAAAATTAATAAAAATAGAAACTATAGAATGTGAGAGCCAATACGATTCCTGTCCACAGGAACTTGAGTTAAGAATTAAGAATTACGAATTAAGAGATTATAAAACAGCAAAAAAACAAGTAGAATATATTTTAGAACAAAACATAATAATTAATAGCTATTTAATACAATACCAAATACCAAATAAATTAAAAATTGATATAAATTTAAAAAAACCAAGATATGCTATTTATAACAACAACAAATATTTTCTAATAGATAAAGATGGGGTTGTAATTTATGAAACTGATGAGTCAAATTTACCAATATTAATTAAAAATGAAGCAAATTTAGTAATTGGTGAAAAAATAGAAGAAAAAGACAAATTTGCTCTTAGTATAATTAATGGCTTAAAGTATTTATACTCAATTAATTCAGGAATCATCATAAATGAGGAACTTAAAGTCGTTAATAATGAAGGTATAATAGTTAGATTTCCACTTGAAGGAGATAAAGATGTATTATTAGGAAGTCTAAGACTTATATTTTCACGCTTGAATGACGAGGTAAAGGGAATTAGAATAGAAGAAATAGACTTAAGATTTAAAAATCCTGTCTTGAGATGATATTATAACTAGAATGAACAGAAACAAAATAATTGCAGGAATAGAATTAGGTAGTAGCAAAACTGCAACTGTTATTGCTCAAGTTGCAGTGGAAGAAGGTACATCTTACGAAAAGGTAAACATAATTGGTGTCTCTTCAGTTCCTTCAAGAGGAGTTAAAAAAGGCCAAATTGTAAATATTGAAGAATCCGTTGAGTCAACAATATCTTCAATTGAAGCTGCAGAAAGGATGGCAGGACATAATCTTGATTCTGCCTTTATTTCTTTAGGAGGTGCACATATTCATTCTCAAAATTCCCATGGTGTTGTAGCAGTTTCAGGTGCTACTGGTGAAATTATTGTTTCTGATATAGATCGTGTAATTGAAGCGGCCTCTGCAATTTCACTTCCCACATCTCGCGAAATTGTTCATGTATTACCTCGCGAATTTGTAGTTGATGGAGAGTCCGGAGTTAAAGATCCAGTTGGAATGAGTGGTGTAAGACTTGAAGTTGAGACACATGTTGTTACCGCCTCAAACGCTGCAATTAAAAATCTTTCAAAAACGTTAATTGAAGCAGGGGTTAAAATAAATGACATCGTTTTTTCAGGTCTTGCATCTTCTTACTCGGTTCTTACCGAGACAGAAAAAGAATTGGGTTGTGTATTAATTGATATTGGAGCAGGTACAACGTCGGTTGTTGCCTACGTTGATGGATCTTTAGCATATTCTGGAGTAATCCCTGTTGGAGCTAAAAATGTTACTAACGACATTGCAATTGGTCTTCGTGTATCACTAGACTCTGCTGAAAAAATAAAAATATCATTATCTACTCCTAGCGAGAAAGAAAAAGATGTAAAAGATGAATTAGACCTTTCTTCACTTGGGATATCGGAAGTAAGCAAGGTTTCTAAAAAAACATTAATTGATGGAATAATTAGACCTCGCTTAAATGAAATATTTACAATGGTTAGATTAGAGCTTGAAAAGGAAAAGATTATAAACAGGATCCCTTCAGGTGCAATTGTAACAGGAGGTGGAGCAAGAACAATTGGAGTAACTGATTCTGCAAAAAGAATGTTATCTGTTCCTGTTAGAATAGGTATTCCATCAGGAATATCAGGTTTAATTGATGATTGCCTTGATCCTTCTTTTTCAGTCCCAATTGGGTTATTGTTGTATGGCTCAAGACAGGAGGTATCTGAATCTGGTGGAATTAAATTTCCAATTAAAATAAGTCTTCCCGGCAAAGGATTTATACATAAAATTATAGAAAGTGTCAAAGATCTTCTGCCTTGACTTAGAGTTAAGAATATATATAATGCGATTGTAACCTGCCTCATATATATAGTATATTTTTAAAAATATGGCTTTAGTTAAACCTGATTCTGCAAGAATTGCAAAAATAAAAGTAATTGGAGTTGGTGGTGGTGGTGGAAACGCCATTTCCTCAATGGTTGAAAATGGTGCTATTTCAGGAGTTGAGTTTATTGTAGTAAATACTGATTCACAAGTTCTTTTAACAAATAAGGCAGGAACAAAAATTCAAATTGGTGAAAAAATTACAAAGGGATTAGGGGTTGGTGGAAATCCTGAAATTGGTGCCCAGGCCGCAGAAGAATCAATTGAAAAATTAAAAGAATTAATGATTGATACTGACATGGTTTTTATAACTGCAGGCATGGGTGGTGGAACAGGAACAGGAGCAGCACCTGTTATTGCAAGACTTGCTAAAGAATCTGGTGCATTAACTGTAGGAATTGTTACAAAACCTTTTGCATTTGAAGGTACAAGGAGAACTGTGGCTGCAGAAGATGGAATTGAAAAACTTCGAGATGCTGTTGATACTTTGATTGTTATTCCCAATCAAAGGTTAATGGATGTAATTGATAGAAAAATGAGCCTGATGGATGCCTTTAAAGTAGTTGATTCTGTTCTTGAGCAAGGTGTTGGTGGAATTGCAGAAATTATTACAACTCCAGGTTTAGTTAACGTTGATTTTGCTGATGTTCGCGCAATTATGAGTGAAGCAGGAACTGCGCTTTTGGGTATTGGCACAGGGGTTGGGGAAAATAGAGCTCAAATGGCAGCACGTGCTGCAGTTAGTTCTCCACTTCTTGATCTTTCTATAGAAGGAGCAAGGGGAGTGCTATTTAATATTGCAGGTGGAAAAGATTTAACTATGTATGAAGTTGATGAAGCTGCAAAAATAATTAGTTCTGCAGCAGATCAAGATGCTAATATAATTTTTGGGGCAGTTATAAAAGAGGAACTTTCAGATTCTGTTAGGATTACAGTAATTGCAACAGGTTTTGATGAAACAAGATCAAGAATTGCTCAAATGAGGCCTTCAAATATTCATCAAGTTGTTTCGGGAGTTATTTCAGAACCTACAAAAAATGAAGAATCAGAGGAAGAAAAAAAAGTAGATAACACAGATGATTATGAAAGTGATGATAACGGAGTTAGTAAAGATGAAGATTTGTTTGGAGAAAAATTTGAAATCCCAGCATTCTTACGCAAAATACATTAATCTTGCAAATTAATAATTTTGGATTACAATACGTACTAATATGAAAGAATTAGATGGTAATAAAAAAATAGTTACACTGGTCATACCAGAAATAATAAAGATTGATTCTTCCTTAATTGAAGGAGATTTAACTTCAGGGGTACGTTTTGAAGTAACTAATGAAGAAGTAAAATCTTATCCTGAATATTTTATTCAAATCAGGGAGAGGGGGGCTCGAATTTTCATTACCGAAGATGATAATTATCTTGTAATTCATTCGCCAAACAGTCTAAAGTATCATGAACGTATCAGAGATATACAAGATTATTATTCAGTTTAATATTAAGATTTTTTTGCGAAAAATACATTAAGATATGGCAAAAGAAAGAATAATTCGACCAAAAGGAAATAGAGAAACACAAAGTATGTATTTTTTAAATTATGAAATGTTAATAAATCTTTCTTTTGGAGCAGTTTCCTCAAGAGAGTCAAAAAAACAAAGAAATCAAGCTTTATACCAAAGGACAAAAGGATTGATTCTTCAAAATCCTAAACCAGAAGATTTACCAAAATATAAAATTCATTAAACAACCGACCCCAGGGGTAGGACTGATAAATTTTTAAACAGTTTGCACTTGGAAATTAATCTTTTGTGGATTGAAAGCTGGAATACTAACAGTTGCGTTTAAGACTTCAATTCCTAATATATTTCCTTTTGAATCCTTATCAACCAATATAGTATCTGAAATTTT
>JAUYMM010000060.1 GCA_030699485.1 Candidatus Woesebacteria bacterium
GAAAGACTATATTAAATATATAAGAGGAATGGTAGGACACAAGAGAATTTTAATGAATTTTGCTGTTGCTACTATTTTTAATGCAAAAGGCGAGTTACTTTTACAAAAACGAGGAGACAAGAAAAAATGGGGATTGGTTGGAGGAACATTAGAACTTGGAGAAACTCTTGAGGAATGTGTAAAAAGAGAAGTTTTTGAAGAAACAGGTTTAAAAATAATACCTACTTCAATAATTGGAATTTACACCGGTCCTGAATATAACATATTGTATCCAAACAGAGATAAAGTACAACCTGTGTCAGTTTTATTTAATGTTAAAGTAATAGGAGGAAAATTAAGAGATAAATATGATAAAGAAACACTTGATCTCAAATACTTCACAAAACATAATCTTCCTGAACTCGCAAACAAGGATTTTAAAGATATGATACAAGACGCATTTGACAGAAAAATTGGTATTTGGCATTAAAACATGACTAACTTAGATTTATATACAAATTACAAAACTGTTTTGTCTGTTAATGCCTTAATCTTTTCAGAGGGTAAATTACTTTTGTTAAAAAGAGCTGCTGATAAAAAAGTAGATCCTAACATGTATGCAGGTATTGGAGGAAAAGTAGAACCTCATGAAGATTTCTATTCTGCGTTACTTCGTGAGATAGAAGAAGAAACAGGATTAACAGAGTTTAAATCAATTAAACTATATTCAGTAACTCAACACCCATATCCACCATCTGATAGTGAATGGGTAAATTTATATTTTTTAGTAACTATTGATAAACAAATAGAAATTCCAAAATCAAATGATGGAGAGTTTTTCTGGATTGATCCTAAGGATACTCGAGATTTACCAATGCCAACAGACTTAAAAAAATACATTAAAATTATTAAAGATAATCCTGAAGCTATGATTTTAGGATACTTTGATCATGACCAAGATGGAAAAATAATTGAAGAAAAAATAAAAATTATATAAATGAATAAATATTATTTAATAAGACATGGACAAAAAACTGGTCATGCGGGTGATCCTGAGCTTACTGAACATGGAAAAATTCAAGCTGCTAAAACTGGTGAATATTTTAGAGAAAAAAATATATTTGAAATTTTCTCCTCAACATATAATAGAACGAAAGAAACAAGTGATATTATAAATAAAATATTAAATATTGAAATAAAATATGACGATAGACTTCGTGAGAGAATGAATTGGGGTAGTATTCCAGATCAAACTCTTGAAGATTTTTTACAAGAATGGGAATATTCAAATCATCATAGAGATTTTAAACCAAAGGCAGGACTTTCTTCTCTTGAATCTGGAAATAATGCATTTGAAGCATTGACTGAAATTAATAATCAAGTTGATAATAAAAACATTCTAGTTGTTACTCATGGTGGTGTTATTTCTGATTTATTAAGGAACATTTTTGATGAAAAAGAATTAATTAAGAATAATCCAAGCTTTATCATTGATAAACTTGATCAATTAATGAAAGAGTGTTCTATTACAACTATAACTTTTGATAACAATAAATTTAAATTAATTGAAATTGCATCTGTTAAACATTTAGTATAAACATGACAAACTTTTACGATAAAGTAGCAAATAAATTTGGTAATTACTCATCTGGTGTCAAATATACAAAGGAATTTTTAAGCGAGGATCCTGAGGAAGATTTTAGGAGTTATTTAATAGAATATTCTGGAACAGATAAAAAAGTTTTGGATGTTGGGACAAATCCAGATTAGAAGAAAATAAAAAAGGGGATAAATTTACCAAGATATAGAATTGTGATTGTATCTAAATTAATAAATGGTATATTCTAATTCAGCAGAGTATATAATATAAAAAGTATGTTAGTTTACTTAGTTAGACATGGAGAGTCAGAAGGAAACAAATTAAGATTTCACCAAGTTGAAGAAACACCATTATCAAAAAAAGGTATAAAACAAGCAGAAGTGTTGGCGGAAAGATTAAAAAATACCAAGATTGATGTTATTTATTCAAGCAAAATTACTAGAGCTAAACAAACAGCAGAAATTATCAGCAAGAAATTAAACATACCAATTGAGTATTGGGACAATTTGGTTGAAATGAGAACACCTACCGAAATTAGAGGTAAAAGTATAGACGACCCAGAAGTCATTAAAATAAAAAAACTGATTGAAAAGAAATTAGATAATGGTAATTGGAAATATTCAAATGAAGAAACATTTAATGAATTAAACAAAAGAGTGAAAAAATTAATTAAACATCTAGAAGATAATCACAATGATCAAAATATCTTGTGTATTTCACACTCTACTTTAATTAAAGCATTAACTGCAAAAATTATTTTCGGTCAAGAATTAACTATTGATATTTTTGAAAAAATAAGAAAAAGTCTTTGGATGGAAAATACAAGTATTTCTGTTTTTGAGAAATCAAAAGAATATGGCTGGACTTTAGTTACGTGGAGTGACAGAAGTCACCTTTATAACTTTTGATAAAAACAAATGCACCGTTTAATTGTGCACCAGCTACACAATGCTATCCACGATGAATTATTAAAGTTTGATTGTGAGTAGATAGTCAGACCAAGTCTGAGGATATGTGGTGATTAGTTTGTTTGCCATCGCAAACGCAAAATAATGAGAGTCATCGTTATTTTGTTTGTGTTTTGGCCAAAAGATTTCACTTGTAGAATATTCAGTACAAAAAGCAAAAATCTCTGTTTCCATTCGCTATACAGCATAAGATGATATCCTTTTGGCCCAAGCAATGGCATTTACTACCATTCTGGGCGAGTGCTTGAATAATATTGGATACTTTCATTTTTGTAATATTGTTTAAATCTTGGTAAGATTATATCAGTTTTTGGCTTGAACCGAAAAAGATTTTTTATATTTACAATATGTTAGAGTTAACAGAGACAATCGAAAACATAGCCCCAATCCCTAAAGGTTACCGTGAACTTCTTATTGAATTTAGTGATAAAAACCAAGAAGATTTACTAAAAGGAGAACTACTACAATTCAATATAGAAGATGATGGCCTCACTGTTTACAATCCTGCACCGGTTGTTATCGACGGGCAAACGTATCTCTGGGCACGGGTCGAGAAGAGAAAAACAGAAACAGATTCAGTTGTACAATCTTTTAAAGCGGGAAAAAACGGAGAGTGTGATGTTGTTGTAAAGGCACCTATTTTCAAGAGGTTACAAGACCCTTTCTATTGCGGAGTGGTTGACGACTATCATATCTTTGGCGGAAACCAAGCAGATAAAATTGAAGGAACCACTGATTCGGAATATAGGACCGTTTTTTATCGTTACAAAAATTTATTTGATCTGATAAACACAGATGAGGAAATCGGTGAGCCTTTTGCAGTTGGACCGAAAAAGATGAAAGGTATTCGACTAATTCAAAGAGAGAACGGCCGCATTGATGTTTTTAGCAGACCGCAGGGTCAGTTTGGCGGACGAGGACGGATAGGATATTTTGAAATAGTATCTCTTGATACATTAGGAAGAGCTCTTGCAGAGTACGACGTACAAAAAAACCCAGAAACCTTGATTCAGGATTTATTTATTGACGAGGAATGGGGAGGGGCAAATCAGCTTTTTAACCTACCTAACGGGAAAATTGGAGTCTTGGGGCACATCGCCGGATTTAGTCATGAACGTTACATCGCTGCAAATGGTAAAGAAGAATCTAAAAAAAATTATTACCCGATGACGTTTGTCTTTGATCCGGAAACCAGATCGGCGAGCAATGTCCAAATTATTGCTACTGCCGAACAATTTCCACCGATTGAGGTGAAAAAAAGTGATTTAGAAAGCATATGTTACAGTGGTGGTCTGGTAAGGTTAGGTAATGGTTATGCCAGGTTGTATGTGGGAATAGGAGACACGAAAGCAGGACGCATTCTCATCAAAGATCCATTTTGAAATTCGTTCAAAGTTATAAGCCTAATCAAGACCTTGGCAAATACTATTTAAATACAAACTATATGAATAAAATATACCCAGACAAATTAAAGGCAGGTGATGAGGTTAGAATAATTGCTCCTGCAATGTCATATTCAATATTTTCAGAGGAACTTAAAAGCATTGCAAACAAACGATTTGAAGACCTAGGTTTAAAATTAACATTTGGGAAACATATTAATGAGAAAAATGATTTTACGTCTTCATCAATAGAATCAAGGATTGAAGATTTACATGGTGCCTTTCAAGACAAAAATGTAAAAGCAATTTTTACCGCAATTGGTGGAGCAAATTCAAATCAACTGCTTAAATATATAGATTGGAATTTAATTAGAAATAATCCAAAAATATTTTGTGGCTTTTCAGATATTACGGCCTTAAATAATGCAATTTATGCAAAAACAGGACTTGTTACATATTCAGGGCCACACTACTCTACTTTTGGCCAAAAATTATATTTTGATTATACATTAGACTATTTCAAAAAGTGTTTAATGAGTAACGATCAATTTGAAATTAAACCAAGTGATTCTTGGAGTGATGATAGTTGGTATAAAGATCAAGACAAAAGAAACATAATCAAAAATAGTGGATGGTTGGTAATTAATGAAGGTAGTGCTGGTGGAACAATTCTAGGAGCTAACCTTTGTACTTTTAATTTACTTCAAGGAACTGAATATATGCCAGAATTAGAAAACTCTGTTTTATTTCTTGAAGATGACTATGTAACAACTCCAGAAACCTTTGATAGAGATTTGCAATCATTAATACACTTACCTGATTTTAACAAAATAAAAGGATTAGTAATTGGTAGATTTCAAAATAAAAGTAATGTAACAAATGAATTATTAATTCAAATTATAAAAACAAAGAATGAACTTAATAATATTCCAGTATTGGCAAATGTAGATTTTGGACATACAGATCCAAAGATAACTTTTCCCGTTGGTGGAACTGTTGAAATAGATATTAAATCTTCTGCCTCAAAAATAATTATTTTGAAACACTAAATGGAGATTAAGAAACAACTATGCTCACAAAAGACGAAAAAGATTTTTTAAATAAAATTCCTAGAGATAAAATTGTTAATGTTTCACCATTTGATAATCGAATAACTAGGACAGTTAATGAAATAGTTGCTTCAATTAACAAAATTTTTCCTGATTTGGAAATAAAACATATGGGCGCGTCGGCATTAAAAATTTCTGGACAAAATGATATTGATATTTATGCATTTTCTAAACCAAGTGATTTTAATAAGTATCTTCCTAATTTAGTCAAGCTCTTTGATGCACCATTACATCAACATAAAACTTTTATAGAATGGAAATTTAAACGGAATGGGTTTGATATTGAGTTATATTTGTCAACTAAAGATTCTGAAACAATGAAAAGACAATTAACAGTTTTTCGAATTTTATCGAAAAATGATAAGCTATTAAATGAATATAGAAAATTAAAAGAAGACATGAATGGAAAATCTTTTAGAGAATACCAAAGAAAAAAGTATGAATTTTATCACAAAATATTAGATACAAATTCTCCGATTGGTTCAACTATACAAAATGAACGAAGTTGATAGTCTGAAGTGCCATCAGGTTTTATAACTTCTTGATACCCAATAGGAACTTGTTTGCAAATATTACCAAATACTCATATAATCTGGTCTGTGAAAGAAATTGATACAATAGGAACATTGGTTGAGAATGACTTAGGAATTCATTTTATTAAACCAGATCTAAAATTATTAAATGACTTATATAAAAACCTAGATTATCTCTCCCGTTCTTTTAATACACAAATTCTGTTTCCAGATCCTCCCGATGAAGGTTTTTTACGAGAATCTTTAACAAATAATCAATCTAAAGTAATAGATGGTTTATTAAGTGAAAAATATGCTGAAATTGCAGTTCAACTCCAAGATAAACTTGTCGATTCTGTCAATATAAAGGAATCTGGTGAAGAAATGGTTTCACTTCCTTTATTGTTCAAACAAAATAATATACCACTTAGTTTGTCTGATAGACCGTTTCATGATGCGTGTGGTGAGTGGGCTGGAAAAGAGAGAGTTTTTTGGGCCAGAAAAGGCGTATCTGAAAAAGTATTGCTGGTAGGTAGGATTCTTCAATCTTTAGGAATAAAACTACATTTAGAAGATGTTTTTAGACCTCTCGGAGTACAAGAAGGATTATTTTTTAGAAGAGTAAAACTAACTCTCCAACAACATCCCGATTGGGTTAATGATTGGAAAAAAGTCTGGGCCGAAGCAAGAAGTAAAACTGCAGTAACACCATTTACGGCTGGGCATAAATCTGGTGCTGCAGTGGATGTAACTCTTAGAAGAATGGATGGTACAAATCTATCTTTAGGAAACAAATATCCCGAAGGTGGGTCAAAAGTTGCAATTCGTTTTCCATATATTACTCAGGAGGAATGGTCAACACGTCAAATCTTTATCTTAACAATGGAAATGGCAAATCTAAGAATTTATCCTTTTGAAAATTGGCACGCTTCATATGGAGATCTTTCAGCTGGAATTGCTGCATTTTCAGATACGGATGTTACCCTAAATTATAAGGGTATATATGGACCAATCAAAGGTTTTAGTATAGAGACGGGAGAAGTGGAACCCTACAAAGAAGAAGATTATTTTGACCCATTCTTCACAGAAGATGAACTGATGCGTGCGTTAGTAAAATAGTTCTAATTCTTTTCAATTATTTAGGGAAAACAACAGTACTTTTAGTTATTTTGTCCATTTTATTCAAATCTACTTCCCAACCCCTACCTGGTGTGTTCGGCACCTTAATAACTGCACCGTCATTTTCTCGTTCCATTGGTCTTACATATGGATCATTATTTTTAATAAAGTATCCAGCAGATCCAGATATATCTGATGGAAGTGTAACTCCAGGATGCGCAGCCATAGCAAGAGAATGAGCTTTACCTGGTGCGGTTAATTCCACCATACCTCCGATCCACGTGTCAACCTTGTGATTTTGACAATATTCAATCATTTTTTTAGCTATATCCAATCCCCCTACACGAGTAACCTTAATATTTATTATTGGAATACCACCATCAACTGCCATCACCAAATCATCCATTGTTAATATACTTTCATCTAGGCAAATGTTACCTGGAATACTATTTTGATTGAATGAATTTTGTAAATTAATGTGCTTTGCAATATCATTATGCGCAAGCGGTTGCTCAATCATTAACAAGTCAAGTTCTCCATATTTATTAAGAAGTTTAATGTGATCATTATTTCGAATGTCAAAAGAGGAATTTGCATCTATCATAAGTTTTACATTTGGAAAACTATTTTTTATACTAGCAATTTTCATATAATCTTCTTCAGTTGGACCTACTTTGACCTTAATACGCTTAAATTTCTCAATTGTAATTTTCTTACCAATATCTTCAGCTGTTGCAGTTTTTGGAATACTAACTCCTATTTCAACTTGTTCTTTTTCGCCACCAAGTAACGTATAAAGTGGAACACCTTTTTCAATTGCTTCCGCATCTAAATATAAATTAGCGAAAGCTGCTTGAAATATATAATGATTAATCATGTATCCAAGGGAATGTACAGCATCACGAGGACTATTAAAATCTTTCCCAATAAATGTTTCGCCAACTTCTTGAAGAAGTGCCCAAGCTTCTGTTGATGATTCAGATCCGTAAATAGGAAATTTTACAGTATCAATTGCACTCCATGCCTCAACACCGTTTGAAGTAAATCCATGTAAAACTACCATGTCTCTTATGGGGCCGATAATACGAGCTTGACCATCTACGTCCCCTAGAGAAAACTTTCTTCCCATATCAGGTACAACATATCTTGTTTCAAGTCGTTCAAATTTCATAAATGTATATTACTTTAAATTTAGATGAAAAATAAGACCATAAGCATCCCCTGCTTGATAATCTAGATTGTCATAAGTTACCTTTGCATTTTTTGGGATTTCATTGTACATACATCTTCCATAAAGTCCTGAAAGTAAAATCCTATTCTCCATTGAATAGTCAGTAATTGCTTTATTTTCCTTCATTGTATTTAAAGTATTTACTATTCCAGCTTCTACATTTGGATTTTGAGTTTCTGTAAAGACAATTTTTAGATTTTTTTCAACACCTTTAACAACTCTTTGTTCATTCATTTGTTGATAAAAGCCTGATTTTTGTACATTTCCATCTATTAGAGCTCCTGCAAAATATACACCTGTTTCTGTAGGTAAGGCTAAATTTGGAACTAAACCACCCCAAACATCTTTTGGTGATTTGAAATCAATAGAATTGAAACCAACTATAATTTCATTTTGAAAACCTAAAGTTAATACGTCTCCATGCAAATGATTGCGTACATCATCATCTGTAGGAATAAAACCACTTGAATTACGACAATTAAGTATCTGATTAATCCATTCAGGTTTAATTCTTGGGTCATCCCAATTTTTGACATTTTCAAGAACCATGGGTGTAATTACTTCGTTGTTAATTAATATTTCTTTGTTCATTTATATTCACCCCCTGAGAATATCTTTAGTCGATTAGATGTTTTATACACTAAGTTGTAGGCAGTGTCAAGCTTATAGTATTTATATTTAAATGCTAATTCATCTTCACCTGCGTTTATAGTTTTATTATGGTTTTAATATTTAAAAGAGTTTATAATACATTTGAACTTAGTATTTAAAAATATGAGTAATAAAAATAAGGAAAAAATATTAACAGGTATGAGACCTACTGGAAAATTACACCTCGGTCATTATGTAGGTGCACTGGAGAATTGGCTTAAATTACAAGATCAATATGATTGCAACTTTTTAATTGCCGATTATCAAGCGTTTGGTGATTATGCAGATAATATAAGTAAAATTAGGGATTCCGTTATTGAAGTCACGCTTGATTGGCTTTCAGTGGGGTTAAATCCAGAGAAAAGCTCCTTTGTTATTCAGAGTTATATACCGGAACACGCAGAGCTTTCGATGCTACTTAGTATGATTACTCCATTAGGTATGATAAATCGCAATCCAACTTTGAAGGCAGAAATGTTGTCTCAGAAAGAAGTATCACTTGGTTTTTTTAATTATCCAGCAAGTCAGGTAGCTGATATTTTGTTACCTAAAGCTAATCTGGTTCCAGTTGGTGATGATCAATTACCACACGTAGAATTAACTAGAGAAATAGCAAGAAAATTTAATAACATGTATGGAAAAGTATTTCCAATTCCTAAAGCATTAGTAGGAAGGATACCTCGTTTGGTTGGTGTTGATGGAAAAGCAAAGATGAGTAAAAGTTTGGGTAATTGTATATATTTATCAGACTCTGAAGATCAGGTAAAAATAAAAGTTAAAAAAATGTATACAGATCCTACAAGAATTCATGCAGATGATCCTGGTCATTTAGAAGGAAATGTGGTATTTATGTATCTTGAAGCATTTACTTCCGATTTAAATGAATTAAAAGATTTAAAAGAAAAATATAAAAAAGGTCAAATTTCTGACTCTGTAGTTAAAGATATTTTATCAAAACAACTAAACAATTTTCTAGATCCAATAAGAGAAAGAAGATCATACTTTACATCTCATCCAAATACGGTTCGTGAGGCATTAATTTCAGGCACTAATAGTGCTAGAGTTGAAGCAAATCAAACAATGTCGGAAGTAAAAGAGACAATGAAAATTACAAAATATGAAGATATTAGTCAAATAACAAGAGTAATTAAAGATGAAAAATAAAACAATTCTTATACTTGGTGCTGGACAGATTGGTGAAGCCTGTGCAATAAAATCAATTTCTCAAAACCCGAGACAAATTATATTACATACACTTACCAAAGAAGAAGCACTCATTGCAAAGAGAAACGTATATAAACACTTAGAAGGTCGTAAGATCGATATTCAGATTTCTTGGGGTAATGTGTTAGTTACTAAAGAATTATTAAATGTTGATTATTCAGATCTTCACACTAAGATAAATAAAACAAAAATAATAGAATACAATTATTCTTATCTCAGCAATAAACTAATAGAAAAATCTTCTCTTTATTATATTATTAAAAAATGGAAGCCTGATTATATTTTTGATGGAATAAACACAGCTACTGTTGTTGGATATCAAGATGATCCATATTCATTGCCTAGAAAAATTATAAATAATAATACTAAACAAGATTGGTCTAAGTCTACTCAAGATCTTTTAGCTTCTAACACTATTCCTAGTTTAATCCGATTCACACAGGCTTTAAAAAAGAGTTTAGTGGATTTTAAAGTTAACTGTTATGTAAAAATTTCAACCACTGGTTTGGGAGGTATGGGTGATAATTTGTTTTATACACATGGTGATGTAGATGAACCTGGTATGTCTTCTGGAATATTAGGAAAAGTTGCAGCAGCAGGTGTTATACATCAATTATTTTTAAGTTTGTCACACACGCCCGGTATAAATATTAAGGTAGTTGTTCCAGCAGCATTAGTAGGTTGGCAAAGGATTGGATTTGGTAAGTTTAGATCTCATGGCAAAAATATGCCTCTCGTAGATTCAACTAAAAAAACACAATTGATAAATAAATCAGTCTTTACCACAGGTAAATGTAAACAACTTTCTAAATTCATGGAGATTCCATTTGTAGATTCAGGTGAAAACAGTGCCTACAGTCTTGGTGAAATGACAGCAATAACTACTTTGGGACAAATGGAATGTGTTACTCGCGAAGAAGTTGCACAGGCATGTATAGAAACAGCACTTGGGTCAACACGACACGACTTATTAACTGCTATGGATATGGTTTCTTTAGGACCGTCTCATTTGGGTGCTATACAACGAAGAATAATATTAGATAAAATAGCTAGTTTAGAAAAAAATAAGTCAGTGCACAGTATTGCAACTAACAATCTCGGTCCGACTGTTTCAAAACACCTATTTGAACTTTATATCATGTTAGCTTGCGCACAGAACTCTATGACTACTTTTACAAAGACTTCAAGTAAAATTATGGTTGAAAAAATAGTTAAATTTATGCAAGATAATCAAGAGATAAGATCACAAATTGTATCACTTGGTTTACCAATTCTATTTGAAAATAATCAAGCTATTCTTGGAGAATATTTCTATGTGCCAAATCCTAATGAAAAAAATATTATAAGTGTAGATAATATAGAACTTTGGGCAAATAGTGGATGGGTTGATTTGCGTGAAAAAAATATTAAGTATTGGCAATCGCTCTTGAAAAAAATATTATTAGAATCAAAAAAGATTAAAAATACTGAATTAGCAAATTCTGAAAGAAATTGGTTTGCTATAGAAAATGCCAATATTGGAGAAATACTTGGATATGCATACTCAATGCTCGGAGGTCATAGGAAAATTGAATTTTTAGGTAAAAATCCTAGATAGACTAGAGTAATATAAACACACCTCAATATAAAGATTGACATTAAATTATTAAAAAGATAAACTCTTTGAGAGATTTGAACATATTTTATTGGCATTAAAATATTTTAATATAATGAAGAATAAAAACATAATAGGTATCATTGGTGGTATGGGTCCTTCTGCTAGTGCCTACTTATATAAAATACTCATAAAAAAAAGTACGGAAGAATATGGCGCAACAAACAATGACGACTTTCCTGAAATATTAATCGACTCCGTTCCTGTACCAGATTTTATTTCTGATACAAAACAGTTAAGCACTGCTAAAAAAATATTAATATCACGAGTAAAATCATTAAATAACTTTGGCTGTAACATAATTGCAATGGCTTGTAATACTGGCCATCTTCTATATCCTGAATTAGCTAATAACTCTAAGGCACCTTTTGTATCTTTAATTGAAATTGTTTGTTTAAAAGCTAAAGAAAGAGGTATGAAAAGGGTTGGTTTATTGGCAACAGAGACAACAGTCAAAACACAAATCTATCATAAAATACTTAAACGAGAGGGAATTGAAATAATAATACCTAATAAAATATTCCTTAAAAAACAAGAGGAGATAATTAGGTTTGTAATCGCCAATGGTGAAACAACAAAATATGAAAAAATACTTGAAAGATTGACAACTAGATTTATCAATAACAATAATTTAGATGGTGTCATCCTTGGGTGTACAGAAATGCCTTTAGTTTTTCCAAAAAATAAGCCCCAAAATATTCTAGACTCGCTTGACCTTTTAGCTGATTCACTATTGAAATCTTATTACACAAAGAAAAGATAAGTTTTCCAACTTGATTATTTAGAATAATTATCCTATAATGCCAAATCTATGAATGTAGAGAGATTGCTGTCAACAAACGGTCTATTAAAACAAACCCCAACAAGTAAAGATATCATTTTTAGGGCAGATGAAGTGTCTCCAAACCCGATTAAGTTATTTTACGGTGAAACCTATGATGATAAAGGAAATACAATTGATAGTTTAAAATACTACCTTTTTGTCTCTAATCTTGCAAAATCCATTAAAGAAACTGGTCGTTTAAGTGAGGCTACAATTCTAATTGCTGATACAGCAGCTTGTAGAAATGTGGGTACGGAAAATCAAAATTATTATATGACTCTCGGGGAAGAAAGAGCTAATTTTGTAAAAAAGGTAAATGATGTATATAAAACTGGTTTACATGTTCAAAAAATGAGTGAATACATCAATTCCCCTGATTTCATAAATGAACGAGAAAAAATTATTGAACAGTGTAAATCAAATCCCATTCTTATGGAAGCAATTGAAAAGACGGTACCTGAATCTAAAGTTGATATAGAAAGACAAAAGGGCTTTTTATACTCGTTTGATGAAATTGCTACAATAATTAACTTAGATGTTAAAGTAGGTCCCCCAAGAGAAGATTTATATGATAATGTTGCAAGAACAATTGCTGAAACAGGAAACAAGAAACAAGTTATGTCACTTTTTTTGACGCCCTCCTTCCCCATAGGGTTGAATTGGGATTATTTCTTTACATTTGAAGGAATTGAAGATCACGGTATAACGGCATATAAAGCTGGAAGTAAGGGTTTACAGAAGAATAGAATAATTATTGAAAGATCTAATCCAGATTATATACGAGAGCTTATTAATAATTCGTTTATATCAACCAATAGATCTCTCCCCAACCCAGTTTTAGATATAGGTATTATTTGTGAAATGGCAAAAAATAGATTAAAAGATAACGATGATTCAATAACACTTGCAGATGATTTTTTTGAAGGCAGAATATCGATAAAACAACTAAAAGAAAAGGTCGGAACTGACGTTGAAACGTACGTTTTATCAAAATTTTAAAATGAAGGAAAATAATCGACAAATATCTATGTCTGAGCTAGTAGAAAAGGACTACGAAGTAAAACTGGAGAAAAGACAAAATGAAATAAATTATTATAAGGATAAATCAGTAGAGTTGGATTTAAAACCTACAGCACGATTTACGGAATATCATCCAGATCCAAGTAAATCTATGTTATCTGGGGTTACGTTTGCACATAGAGATCTTGAAAGTGTGGTTAAATCCATGGCTAATAAACAACCTTGGGCTGTAGTTTCTGGTTTAAACCCTTCAGGGCCATTACATTTTGGACATAAACAAGTATTTGAGGAAGTGCTTTGGATGCAGAAACAAGGTGCAGAAGTATTTATTCCAATAACAAATGACGAAAGCTATCTAGTAGGCAAAGTTAAGAGTTTAGCAGAATCAAGAAAAATTGCATATGAAAAAGTAATCCCATCCATTATCGCTTTAGGTTTTGATTCTGAAAAAACTCACATTTTTGTAGATTCAGATTATCCTGAATTATATAATCTTGCAATAGATATATCAAAACATCTATCGCTTAATAAAGTTTTTAAAGTATTTGGATTTGGCCAAAATAAAGAAGATGAGAATCCTGGTACGATTTTCTTTAGAGGTGGAGTACAACTTGCACAGATATTAATGCCACAATATGAAGAATTCGGAGGTAAAAAACCATCAGTTATACCGGTAGGAATAGATCAATATCCATATATTTTACTTGCAAGAGATGCCGCATTGAAAAAAGGCTTTATTCCACCAGCTGCTACTTTTACAAAATTTGAAGAAGGACTAGATGGAAAAGGAAAAATGTCTGCATCAAGGCCAAATTCTGCAATTTTTCTTACGGAAGACCAAGATACTATAAAAAGAAAAATTAAATCTTCTTACACTGGTGGAAGCCCAAGTGGTGCCTTTCAGAAAGAACATGGTGGTGTTCCAGAAATTTGTCCAATTTTCCAATTAAGATCATATCACTTTGCGAAGAACAATGAGCTTAAAAATGACTGCTCAAATGGAGTAATACTATGTGGTGAATGCAAAAAACAAGCAACTGAAGAGACACTAAAATATGTTTCTGACCATCAGTCGAAGTTTCCACAGGCTAAATCACAAATAAACGATTTTTTATTAGATAAAAAAATTAAATCCATTTTAATTAAATAGTCGCAATTTATTTTATTTTACTTCGTGTTGATTGTTATATTTGAAGAATCTGAATCATGCAATTATTTGATAGTTAAACATATAACTCCAATAATAACGGCGATAATACCATACATATTCGTTTTCTGAATTCTTTCTTTCAGATAAAAATACGCTAAAACAACAGTTATTGCTGGATAAATGCTTATAATTGGTGAAATTAATGAAGCTGGTCCACGACTAAAAGCTATATACAAAAATAAAACACCTAATGGCATTAAGAAATTACCCAATAAACTGATGGCAAAAATCTTTTTGTCAAATTTAAGGTTTATATGACTCTTGTCTACTAGACGTGTTAAAAATAAACTAGGAATATTACTTAGAGAGGCTGCTAAAATGTAGGTATAGAGTCCATATTTCATAATTGAAAATTTACTTATAAAAAAGCCAACTCCTAATATAATTGAACCTATAATTGCTAATAATATTCCTTTTTTAATAATCAATTTATTTGTTTTAACCTTTGATACAAATAACATTCCAATAGTTATAGCAATTATTCCCAGTATTTGTGTAGTTCCGAGTTTTTCCTTCAGAAAAATTATTGAAAGAAAAATGGTATATATAGGATATGATGCTAAAATTGTCCCTGAAAGTGAAACATTTGTTTTTTTTATTACATACGGAATAAAAAAAGTTGGTAAATTGGCCAATAAGCCCAATAGAAAAATTGTAGGAAAATGGTTCCATGTAATTCCACCAGATAAAGCATATGGAATTTGTATTGTTAAGGCGAATATAACAGCCATTGTATTATTTAAAAAAGGTGAGACTACTGATAAACCTTTCTTAACTAGTACCTGACCAATTCCCCAAATTAGTGATGTTGCAAAGGCTAATAAAAGCCAGTTCATTATTGAATAATAACATAAATAATAACTTATTAGTCATCAATCATGTTAAACTAAACTGTGTTTTGTAATTTGGATATGCTAAAATAAGTAGGAATTTGTTTTAATATATATCATATAGTATATACAGAAATTCGTGATATAATCTTGCTTAATATGGAAACTAAAGAAAACGAGACTAAAGTGGATATGAAAAGTGAAGAAGAAAAAGCTCATGATCGAAGGCCATTTCCTCAACCTGCACAATACCCACCTATTTGGGAGATAGATCCCAAACCGAATCTATCTGGGCACACTACTCCTGTAACTGAACCAGAATAATTACAATTAATGAGATGCAATATATATTCCTATGAAAGCAATTGTGGCTAGGATTCCAAGTATTATAAATTTCTTTGTTTCGTTAAATGCATTCATGTTTATATTTTGGTATTTTTTTTCATATTTTTATATTTTAAACATTAATTTGGGGTTCGCTCACATAAGCGACATGCAAATTTGCATCCTGTTCACTGTTTTTACATGCTTCTTTTGATGTCCCTGTAGCAATTAATATCATTTTCGTGACGTCACGAAAATGATCTTCTATAGGCTGTTTACTACTTTACGAGAGTAACCTAATAGTGGCATTAAATCCCTGGCACTCCAATATTCTTGGCTGTGTTCATTAACTTTCTTAATCTGTTCAAAAATGTTGTTTTCTGTCATTGACATAATTTATTTTACTATATTTTCAATAAGTTGGGTGGGTTTGTCATTCATTGTATTTGAAATTATTCTTTTTAAAGTTTCTGTGAAGCCAATTCCATACATGTCTAATATAATACTATATGTTGCATGCGTTTCCTTGGCTGGTCCAAAAAATGGGTTACAATTTGGATCTATAAAATAAAATCTTCCAGAAGCATCAATTCTTGTATCTATTCTTGCATAATCTGACATTTTTAAAACGTCAAAAATTTTTTTAACATAATCCTTTAAATTTGGCGCATCAAATTTTTGATATTTTATGTTTTCCCAATTTTTCCATTTTTTATCAAAAGTCATAACATCCTCTTTTGTATCACCCATTGTTTTCCTTTGTACTGTATAAACTTTAGTATTAACTCCATCAAGTACGGCAGAAGTTACTTCAATTCCTGCAATAAACTCATCTATTAAAACATCTTGTTTATGTTTTTTAAATAAATCTTTAAGTTTTGCACGTAATTCTTTTTCATTTTCACAAATACTATTCTCATCAATACCTATACTGCTATGCTCTATGTTTAATTTGGGAAACAATGGATACCTTAATAATGGATTGATCATTTCATAATAATTAGTTACTAGTTGATGGTCAGGAACTGGAATACCATTAGTTTCCATTAGTTTATACATTACAAATTTATTAGTACCAATCGACCAACCCAGTGCCCCTGCACCTGTATATGGAATATTTAAAATTTCCAAGAGTCCAATTATTGATGATCCAAGCCATGATTTTCCTCTTATAGAATCTACTAAATTAATTGCCATATCAGGCTTATATTTTTTTAAATTGAAAGCTATATTGTCATCACATGGAAAAGTTTCTACTGATATTTTTAATTTGGATACGTAACGCGCTATATCATTTGCATATAGATCTGCATTTTCTTCAGTAACATAATCCTCTTTATTCTCAAAATATTTTCTTTTTACATCTGTATAGATAATTGCAATTTTCATTTTAATACCCCCATTCTCTCATTGTATTTTGAAGCATTCTTGTAAGAAGTGTTTTAAAAGGTATGCCATAACTTTTTAACGTCCTTGTCATTTCACACTCCCATCCTGGTGGTCCAAAATGGCAATTTGCATTTGCATCTATAAAATAATATTTACCCATTCTATCCATCCTTATATCAAATTTGCCATAATCATCCATTTTTGCAATTACAAATGCCTTTTTAACTAAAGCTTCAAGTAATGGATCGTGATACTTTTCATATTTTAAGTATTTATCATAGTCTTCAGGTTCATACATCCAACATAGATCATAATCCAAAAATTCATGACCAGTTTTGTTATTTGGTAAATGTATTTTTCTTTCAACCACATATACTTTTCTGTTTATTGATTGAAATGTAAAAGCAGCAAATTCCCTACCATCAATAAATTCTGAAACTAAAACATCTTGTTCATATTTATTCAATAAATATTTTAATCTTTTTCTTAATTCCCTTTCATTTTCGGCAATGGATTCTCTTTTAATTTCAACATTACTATGTTCTTCATTTAATTTTAAAATTAAGGGAAATTTAAGTGTTGGATCAAGTGGAGAACGAATAGAAGTCATTAATTGAAATGGAGGTACAGGAATGCCATGTTGAGAAAGTAGTGCATGAATTAGATATTTATTACAACCTAGTGAAAATCCTAAAATATTTGTGCCAGTATATGGAATTTCTAAAAGCTCTAGCGTCGCCGGGACGGTTGCACCTAAATAATCATATCCTTTGACAGTTGTAACCAAATTTATTGCCATGTCTGGCTTTTCTTTTTGAAGGTTTTTTGCCATATTAGCATCTCCTTTTATAAAGCAAACCTTTACTCCTAAAGCTTTTAAATATGGCTCAAATGCTTTGGCCTCTACATCTGAACCATCTACTGTGTAAAATTCCTCTTCAGTGTAAAAATATTCTCTTTTTGCATCTGTATATAAAATAGCAACTTTTTTGGGAAGTTTCCCACCTTGGTGGTTATTTTTTGCAATCAAATTTCTCGTATTAGGAGAATTAACAATATCTTTCATAATTTTAAATTGAATCTCATATCTGCATTAAATATAGTTATTGTGATAAAATATGCAAGTAGCAGATATAGTCATGATCTGCTCCTGTAGGTAAATGGATATACCGCGTCCCTTCTAAGGACGATTTCTCAGTCCGATTCTGAGCAGGAGCACA
>JAUYMM010000065.1 GCA_030699485.1 Candidatus Woesebacteria bacterium
AAGAAATTAAAAATGCATATCGCAAAAAAGCTTTGGAGTGGCATCCTGATAGACATCAAGGGGCTGATAAAGAAGAAGCTGAAAGAAAATTTAAAGAAATAAACGAAGCATATCAGATTCTTTCTGATGCTTCTAAAAAGAATGCATATGATAATTATGGCCATGCAGCCTTCGCTCCTGGAGGCGGGAGCTATGGCGCACGCGGTGATGCTTCAAGCCCGTTTGGTGGACAGGGTTCACCATTTACATATACATGGTCTTCTGGTGGTGGACAACAAAATCCTTTTGGCAATACAGATTTTGGAGACCCTTTTGATATCTTTGAGTCATTTTTTGGTGGAGGATCACCATTCCGTCAGCAACAAAGGCAGATTCCACGCTATAGCGTGAAGTTAAGCTTCATGGAAGCAGTAAACGGTGTTGAAAAAGAATTTAATATAGAAGGAAAGCGAAGAAAAATTAAAATTCCTGAAGGTGTGGATGAAGGAACAAAAATAAACTTTGGTGATTTCTCCCTTTCTGTAAATGTTGCACCTCATGAGTTTTTTGAAAGAGATGGAGATGATATTTATGTTAATGTCACAATTCCGTATTCAATGGCAGTTTTAGGGGGGACTATTGAAGTTCCAACAATCGATGATGAGGTAAAAATAAAAGTAAGAGAAGGAACAGGGTCTGGGACAATGATTAGACTTCGTGGAAAAGGTGCACCAAACCCACACCACAAAACAAAAGGTGATCAATATGTAAAACTAAATATTCTAGTTCCAGAAAAAATGAACAGAGAACAAAAAAGAATAATTAATGATTTAAAAGAAGAAGGACTTTAGATTTCACTCTCATTGACCAGAAGCTTCGCATGCTGTAAACTTCACAAGATATGGCAAGTAATAATCAACCAAGAACTGAGTTTAACCAAGCATTAAAAGCTATAGCTTCTGAACGAGGCATAGAAGTTAATGTCATAATTGATGCAATTAAACAAGCAATAATTGCAGCTTTTAGACGCGATCAAAAAGAATCAGGTGTTGAATTCCCCGAAGAGACTGTATTTGATGCTCAAATCGATTCCTTAGATGGTGGAGCAAAAGTTTTAGTTGACGGCAAAGACGTAACACCTCCAGGGTTTGGAAGAATTGCAGCTCAAACTGCAAAACAAGTAATTCATCAAAAAATAAGAGAAGCAGAAAGGGGAATTGTTATGGAAGAATTTACAGGCAAGATAGGCTCACTAGTTTCTGGAACTGTTCTTCGATTTGATGGCCCAAATGTTAGGGTTGATATGGGCAAGACTGAAGGATTTATGCCTCAAGACGAAAGAGTTCCTTCTGAGAGACTTGCACAGGGCCAAAGGTTAACATTTTTATTAAAAGATATTAGAGAGACTATTAAAGACAGAGAAATTATTCTTTCTCGTGCTGACCCACAATTTGTAGTTAAACTCTTTGCAAGAGAAGTCCCCGAAATTGGTGCAAATTCTGTAGAGATTAAATTAATTTCAAGAGAAGCAGGGGTTAGAACTAAAATTGCAGTTTTTTCGACACAATCAGGGGTTGATCCAGTAGGAAGTTGTGTTGGGCAAAAAGGAGTTAGAGTACAAGCAGTAACCAATGAATTGGGTGGAGAAAGAGTAGACGTCATCCCCTACAATGAAGATTTTTCAGAGTTAATAGTATTGGCCTTAGCTCCAGCTGAAGGTTTAAAAGTTAAAGTTTCTAAAAAGACTCTTGAAGCAACTGTTACTGCCCCTGAAGATCAATTATCTTTGGCAATTGGAAAAGATGGTCAAAACGTTCGTTTGGCATCAAAATTAACAGGCTATAAAATTGAAATTCTTGGATCACCAGTAGTAGTAACTGAAGAAAAATGAAAAATGAATATAAAAAGATCACCAATCGTAGTAGTTTTAGGTCATGTTGATCATGGCAAGACTTCCCTTCTTGATGCTTTAAGACAAACAAGTGTTACCGCATCAGAAGCAGGTGGTATTACCCAATCAATAGGAGCCTCTGTAGTTAAAGGAATTACTTTTGTAGACACCCCGGGACACGCTGCTTTTTCAAAAATGAGATCTCGTGGTTCAAAATTAGCTGACATTGCACTTTTAGTTTTAGATTCTTCAGACGGAGTAAAACCACAGACAAAAGAAGCAATAGAACATATTAATGATGCAAAAATTCCATTTATAGTGGTTTTTACAAAAACTGATCTTCCAGCAGCTTCAATTGAAGTGGCCTTAGCTGAACTTGAAAAAAATGGGATTCTTTTTGAAGGTAGAGGAGGTCAAACTCCATATTTAGGTATATCTGCAAAGAAAAAAGAAGGATTAAACGAATTATTGGATTTAATCAAGTTACTTTCTGAAGTTAATTCTATAGAAAGTGACGATGAAGCAGATTTAGAAGCTGTTGTAATTGAAACAGCAAGAGAAAAAGGTGGAAATATGGTGTCTGTTGTTGTTAGAAATGGAAAGCTAGTTGTTGGAAAAGAAATATATTCTGGACAAACAAAAGGAAAAATTAAAGGATTATTTGATTATAAAAACAATCCAGTTAAAGAAATTCTTTCTGGTGAACCTGCAAGAATATTGGGCTTTGAATCTTTACCCCAAGTTGGATCTGTAATAACTGATCATGAAATTGACAATCAACCCCACTCCGCTAAAGCTTCGCGGGGCACAGTAGACAAGACGAAAATTCCACTTTATTTAAAGGCTAATAATGCAGGATCATTGGAGGCATTAATTGCATCTATTCCAGCTGAATTTGCAATTATTGATGCATCTGTTGGTGATGTTATTGAATCAGATATTTTAAATGCAAAATCTAACAACGCAATAATTTTTGTTTTTGAAAGTAAGGTTTCATCAAATATTAAAAAACTGGCAGAAATGGAAAAAATAAAAGTAGAAAGATTTGAGATAATTTATGAGTTATTGCAAAGACTAGATGAAATAGTAAAAAGTGGATTGGTAGAGATTATCGGTAAAGCAGAAATTGTTGCAAGTTTCCCTTTTGACGGTAAAAGAGTTGCTGGTTCAAAAATAATATTGGGAAGGATTGAAAAAACAGGAGATATAAAGTTGATGAGGGGTGAAACTGAACTTGGAAAGATAAAAATATTATCTATTAAAAAACAAAAACAAGAAGTACAAGGAGCTTCACAAGGTGAAGAATGTGGAATATTTTTTGCACCACAACTTGATTTTCAGATAGGAGATGCTATAGTAGCGGTTAAAGCTTAAATGGAAAATAGTTTTGCTTCATTAATATCATCTGCCAACGAGATTTTAGTTTTATTGCCAAATAAACCATATCTTGATCAAGTTGCAGGCGGGCTTTCTCTTTATTTATCACTTTTGGGCTTGGGCAAAAAGGTTTCCATTTTTTGCCCTGTTTCAATGACTGCAGAATATTCAAGACTCATTGGTGTTGATAAAGTAACAACTGATTTAGAAAATCATAATTTAACTATTAAATTTGTAAATTATGAGGCAACTGATGTTGATAAAGTAAGTTATGATATTCTTGATGGGCAGTTTAAATTAACAATAACTCCAAAACTAGGTTTTAAGTCTCCCACCAAAGATCAAGTTGATGTAAGTTATTCAGGTATATCTTGTGATTTGGTTATTTTAATTGGTGGTGCAAATGATTCACATTTTCCAATACTTAATAAAGAAGAATTTAAAAACACTAAGTTAGTTCATATTGGAACAAGACTATTGGAAGTTATAAATAATGATTTGCAAGTATTATCGTTTGCAAGACCAGCATCTTCAACATCAGAACTCATTACACTTTTATTGAAAGAAAGTGGATATTCAATAGATTCTGATATCGCAACAAATCTTGTAACAGGGATTGAAGAACAAAGCAAAAATTTTCAAGGAGAATCAGTTACCGCTGATACGTTTACTATATTTGCAGAGCTTTTAAAATTGGGAGGTAAAAGAATGCAAAAAGTAGTTCAAGCAAAAAATTATCCACAGGGATCAATTCCAACCAAACCTTTTACACAAACAATAAATAGACAAATGACTCCAGAAGAGGCAGAAGAAGAATTAAATCAAGAAATTCCAGCCAGTTGGTCAGAACCCAAAATCTTCACAGGAACTACTGTGAGTTAATGTTTTAGAAGGTCAGACCTTAATATATTGCAGCAAAAGGTCTGACCTTAACAGAAGTTAAATAGTGTGCTATTATTTTTGTATGCAAGAAAATAATCCAGTTCCAACACCAGTAGCTACTCCTGAAGTTGTAATTGAACAACCTAAACAATCAAATTTTTTAATTATTTTACTTTCTGTTTTATTACTTCTTTCAGTTTTAATTGCAGGTTTCTTTGCATACCAAACACAGAAATTAGTAAATGAATTAAAAATAAAGAATGAAGAATTAAGAAATGTGGCTGTGGCTACAACAGAACCAACGGTAGAACCAGTTGCAACAAATAGTGCCTCTGCAACCCCTGACCCTACTGCAAATTGGAAGACATATACAAATACTGAATATAAATATTCAATTAGTTATCCTTTAACATATAAAATTTCGAATCAAGCAGATGGAGCTACAGGATCAATTCCGCTTAATGCTTATAATATATTCATTAGTGAATCTGCTAGTTCAAAATATGAAGATAGATTAATTGATATAAATAATATTGGGATGTTGATAGACATTACTCCTGTTGATCAATGGCAAAAAACATCGGTATTAGTTTCTGGAGTCAAAGCAACTAAATTTATCAAAATAGATAAATCTTCAAATTTTGATATTTATCATATTCAAACAAATAAGTCGGGTGGACTTGAAATATATGTAAATAATAAAAATTCCAAATCTCTAGATTTATTCGATACTTTGAAGTTCACCAATTAATTCCCCTTTGATGATATAATGTCAATTATGAATACACCCTATTTTTTATGGGATTATGACCTAAGTGAAAAAGATGTAATTAAAATTTTGCATTCCAAAAATGAAGAGGAAAAGTCTTGGATTACTACAAGAATTTTGGAAAGTGCGAAATATGAAGACATTTGGAGATTTTTGAGTTTAAAAGAAATAAAAAATATTTATCCTACTCTTAAATTAAAAAAACCTATTAAAGATGCTTGGGATTATGCACTTTCAGTTTGGAATTAATATATGGCTGATTACAAATTACAAGATGACTTTTTAGAAACATTCTTCTCTGAAAGTTTTGCCCTAGATTTTTATCTCACAGGAGGAACAGCACTTTCAAGATTTTATTTAAATCACAGACTAAGTGATGATATCGACTTATTTACTCAAAATCAAAAAATTGACTTTAGTCATGTTAATTCATTAGTTTTAAGAATTTTAGGTAAATTAAAATTAAAAATAATAAAACAAGTAAATACAGATACTTTTTTGCAATATATAACAGAAAATAAAAACGGAAGTACGCTTAAAATAGACTTCGTAAAAGAAATTCCAGTTCATTTCGGCAAATTTAAAATGGTGGATAAAGTTAGAATTGATAGTTTGGAAAACATTGGATCAAATAAAGTATTAACTATTTTTGGGAGGCGAGACGCCAAGGATTTTATTGATTTGTATTTTATACTTCAAAAAACAAAACTAAAATTTGATCATTTGTATAATTTAGCCATCCAAAAAGATTTGGGATTATCAGAGTTTTATCTAGCTAATTCGATGCATCAAAT
>JAUYMM010000071.1 GCA_030699485.1 Candidatus Woesebacteria bacterium
TGACGCAACAGTTCCTGAGACTTCTAATTTTGTTGCAAACGATATTATTGTTCACAATAGTATAGAACAAGATGCGGACGTAGTTATGTTTTTGTGGCGAGAGGATGATGAAAATAATGAAAATATTATGCTTGATATTGCTAAACATAGAAATGGACCACTTGCCTCTGTTCCATTATTTTTCAAAGGAGATAGAATCAAATTCTTCTCAAGAGATTCTAAACATACAAAGTAATTTTTGTGAAATTAATACAGTTATCTGTTGTTTTCTGATTTTTTATGTTTGTATTTTGTTATGATTGGGTCTTTTACAAAATTAAAAGCTTCTTCGATGTCAATTTCTAATTGGTTTGCAAGTCTACAAAGACCAAAAAACAAATCACCGACACCGTCCTTAAAAAAATCTTTCTTTTCTCTGATATATTTTATTCTCTCTTTGAGAGTTTTATAACGATAGTAAGATAATCGTGTAGAATTAATCAAAATGTGGAAAGAAATTGAAACAGAACTTTTAGTTGCAAAGGAAGCAGGGAGTTTAATTTACAGAAGACCGAATTTCGTTAAATTAGTTGCAGGTTTATATTCATTATCCTTGTTTGGTTTAGAAAATGGAAGGATAATGAGAGCTTCGTATCTCCCCGTTAGATTTGTAGATGATTTGTTAGATGGTGATGCAAAGTTTAATGGCGATCCTCTTTTGTATGTTTTAGAATTAAAGGAAAATATTAAAAGCAATTCACTACCTAAAACTAGAGTTGAAAAACAATTAAAGTATGCAATTGATAATTTAGAATCTAGAGCAAGAAATGATGACGATCCAAGGGGTGATTTTGTAAAATCAATAGATTCAATTATTTTTGATTATCATAGGGCAAAGGAAAGGAGAGTGCTAACTTTTAGTGAAATACAAGATTATTACAAAATGGCATTTGATCCAGTAATAAATATCACTTTAATGGCATCTGGCTCTTCAATTAGAAGTAAGGAAGTTCCTACGTTATCATATGGTCAAGGTAGGGTTTACAGTGCAAGAGATATAAGAACAGACTGGCAAAGAGGAATTATAAATATTCCAAAAGAAGTTTTAGATAAATGTAACTTAACTTCTTATTCATCTCTAAATGAAATTCAAAACAACCAAATTCTTAAAAAATGGACAACTATTAGTTTACAACAAACAAAACCAGATTTAATTAATACTCAATCATTTTTAAAAAACTTGGGTGAAAAACAAACATTTTTAATTTGTAATAGTTTAATTTCTCCAATGCTTAAGTTTATTGGTAGTGATAAAATATAAAAATGAAAAATAAAGTTGTTACCGAGCAAAATAGATAGAAATTCTTTACGTTTTGACGAACATAGGTTATATTATAATCCATGACAGACGCATCAATGAAAGAGGTAGGTCGGGTATTGGAAGACACTCGTCAGATTAGCAATCTGACTCTAGAAAAGCGTTTTGAGCGTGGTTTGATTGAAGACGGGATTAAATTTCAAAACGATGTTCTTCCATTTCTTCGAATCCAAAATCAAATCTTACCGGTTTCAGAAACGCCTGACAGAGGAAAGCATAATTCTTCTTGGACGTTTACTTACCTTCGAGAAGCTCAAATTTTAGCTTATGTTAGCCTAAAGGATAGTTTTTCTTTACCTCTTTCTCAATCTGCTGAAAAGAATCTTAATAATAAATTGATGGACGAACTTAGACTGGTTCCTGATGGCGTTGAAAAAGTTAAAAATCTACCTTCAATGTTGACAGATTTATCAAACAGAGTAAAAGAATTGGATGGTTGGAATTTGAGTTCAATTTATAGTTTAGATCTTATGGATGGTTGGAACTATTTTGCAATTGATCTAGAAAAAAGTTTTGGTGATACTAAAGCTAGTGTTAGGTTAGATTTAACTTATGGTTGCAGTTTGGAAGTAAAAATTCCAGTAGGGCATAACTTTGATGAGACAACTAAGGAAGTCAGACTAGTGGCAAAGGTTATGTCTAATTGGTTAAAATTGCCATATTCTCCAAATTTAGAATATGAATTTTCAATGAAGGAAGGTGTCGTTGAAGATGATCCTTCACGAACTACCTCGACATTTCCCGAATATTTTTTTAAAGTATTGGATTATTGGAAATCTTTTTCAGGATCTAAAGATTTAAGAGCTTTGGTTGGGCGATCTAATGATAATTCAAAACCAATTCTAATTTTGGAAGATCCAAGCTTAAGTGTCTCTTCAGGCAGATCCGGTGTTGATTTTGGTTATATTTTGTATACTGGAAGTAGTTCCTACTCAGGCTTAATTGTTTCTAGCCACCCTGACGTATATGAAGCATTCAGACATGGAATTCAAGATCGGAGAGTAAATCAAAATTTGACAGATTTATTTCCTAACGAAAATTTTGATGATAGAAAATGGCTTCATATGTTCGTTCATTTAGATCCTGAAAATGGAGCAACGTTTGTAGAAGATCAAGCCAGTAATGGTGGTAAGGAAGAATTAAAAAAACTTTTTGATTCGATTGAAAAACAATACGGTATAAGTTATGGTGGAGCAATTAATAAAAGTAAAGCAGAAAGAGAGGCTAGAAGGCCCATGTTTATGCCTAAGATCAATGATGAATCAGCAATTATCAAGGAAAAATATGATTCATCAACCGCAAGAAAATTTCGAGGTTATGCGGTTTCAGCTTTGATTGACGGAAATAAACATGCTTTTGAAAAATACGAATCGTACTTAAAATTACTCTAAAAAAATTTTTCGTTTTTGTTTTCACCGAATTTACCGCACAATATTGTCTGCTTGTGCCGGAGAGAAGATTCGAACTTCCATGACTTTTTAGGTCACACGATTTTGAGTCGTGCGTGTATACCATTCCACCACTCCGGCAAGATAATGGTATTTTACCACCTTTTGAGCTACAATAACCAGCGTATGGCTAGTATTAATGCAACTGAACTAAGAGGTGGGACATCCTTTTTATATGAAAGTAAACCTTTTAAAGTAACAAAATATCAGCTTATTAAAATGGGTAGGGGTGGTGCAACTGTTCGTGTAAATTGTGTAAACTTAGAAACTTTTGCCAATGTAGAACATGCTTTTTCAAGTAATCTTTCTTTTGATTTAATTACTTTAAACAAAAAGAAACTTCAATACTTATACAAAGACGTTAAAGTTGCCTATTTTATGAATACTGATACTTATGAACAAATTGAGGTTCCGTTAGCAATTTTAGGAAGCGATGTTAACTATATTAAAGAAGGAGGGGAATGCGATATATTATTTTGGGGAGAACGTGCCATGTCGGTTGATTTGCCCCCAAAAATAACATTAAAAGTTGTTGAATGTGACCCTGGAGTTAAAGGAAATACCGCTAGTAATTATTTAAAATCAGCTGTAATGGAAAATGGTTTAACCGTTAAAGTTCCACTTTTTATTAAAGCAGGAGAAATGATAAGAGTAGACACAAGATCAGGTGATTATGTAGAGCGCGCCAAGGATAACTAAAACTTGAGTTAAAAGTCCCCAGAAAAGATTAGCTTCGGATTGAATTGATTTTTGGAAACTAATCCATTTTTGGAGAACTTCATTTTTCCATCCAAATAAAAAATAAGGTCCTTCAACAATATCAGGTAAGATAGATGCAAAAGAAGCCAGAAGTATGTTTACATTACCCCTTGATACAAATATAGTTAAAACTGCTGCGCATGCTAAATCTAATCCGATAATTAATAAAGTTTTGTTTGTTAAATACCCATATTTTTTTGTTTCTGTATTTAAATGGGGATTCCAGTGAGGAACTTTATCTAATATAAAATGGCTGGCAAAGGCCAAAGGAATCGATATAAGTGGATTAGGTATAGCAACCGCAATTGCAACGCCCAAGGCTACGTGTGGAGTTTCAAGCATTTAAATATGATAGTATATAGCATATGGTAATTGCAAATTTATTGGGTATCTTTCTATTTTTCTTTTATTTGTGGAAAAGATTAAAGGATGATTATCATTACGAAAAAGTATTTAATTTGAGTGTATTTATTTTGATTGGATTACTGTCAGGTTTTTTAGTTAGTAAATATTTTTTTAGTAATTATTGGTTTTGGTTAGAAATTGTAGGAATATCTTTAGGATTTATCTTTGGAATAAAAACCCAAAAAATTAAATTTATTGAATCATTTGAAGGATTAATTATTGGTTTTTTACCTTGGTTAGGATTTTATTATTTAGTTAATGCTATTTTAACTTATAATTTAATTTCATTTTTATATTTTTGGTTGACTGCAGTTTCTGTATTTTTGTTTTTCTTTTTAGATTCACAATATAAAAAATATAGTTGGTATAAATCTGGTAGGGTAGGGTTTTCTGGAATATTAACGCTAGCTATATTTTTTATTTTAAGAGCAGGGCTTTTTTATGCAAATATATTTGAAGTAGTTTTATCGTTAACTACATCTTTACTGCTTATTATATTGTTGTATAATCTATCAAGAAATAATGACTAAAATTTTATTCCCAAAAGACCTTCTTAAACCCGTTGGTGATTTTTTGATGTCTAGTTTAAAAGCATTAAGAATTAGTAAGAAAAATATTTCTTCTGAAGATCCATTTAATGATAAATCAAGAGATTTAAAATATGCCTCTCCTGATACTGAAGCAGAAGAACAATTTGGACATGCCAGAGTGTCTGCAATCAAAGAAGAATTAAACATGAAGGCAAAGCAAATTAAAAAAGCATTAGAAAGAGTCAAAATTGGTAAATATGGTATTTGTGAAGATTGTGGAAAAATGATTAATACAGATAGACTTGCAGTTTTCCCCGAAGCCACATTGTGTATTGATTGTGAGAAAAAGAAAGAGAAATAAATCCGCCTTGTATTGACAATCTCTCCTTACAATATTATAATCTCCTTACATATGAATTACGTAGCCACAATTACAAGTAAGAGGCAATTTACGATACCATCCGATTTATTTAAGATGGTAAATTATCAGCCTCAGCAAAAATTATTAATTCAAATTATTAATGCTGACGAGGGATTTATATCTGTAAAACCAATGAGACAACTTGTAGAAGATTTGGCAGGTTCAGTTCCAGTTACTAAAGAATATAAGAATTTAAGTTTGGAAAAAATGGTTGAAAAGGCAAGAAAAGACTATTATGTAAATCAAAAAATATGATTTTTATCGATACCAATTATTTTTTAAGATTCTTGCTCTCTGATGTTGATTTACAATTCAAAGAAGTAAAAGAATTTTTTCTTCAAGCTTCAGATGGCAAATTTAAAACTTTTACATCAACGATCGTAATTTTTGAAGTATATTGGGTAATTTTAGGACAATTTAAAAGAGATAAACAAAAAGTAATTCAAGTCTTAAACAAGTTATTAAACTTTCAGTTTATAGAAATTGAAAATCACGATTTAATAATTAAAGCTATTGATATATACAAAAAATCAAATTTGGGACTAGTTGATTGCTATAACGTAGCTTATGCAAAAAGTAAAAAAGCGATTGATTTTAAAACATTTGATAAAGATTTAATAAAAAAACTTTTGAAGGAGGAAAAGTAATTTTTAATCCATAAAGAAACCATCTGGTGGTGGTCTTAAAGGAGTTTGATTTTTAGCTAATGGTTTAATTAGATTATTACCAATTTTTATTCCGTGCCCACCGGCAGGATAATATTTGCTTTCTCGTCCATCCCCGCTAGTCAAAGTAAACCCATTATCCTCATTAATTACTTGCCATATCTTCCCATCAAATTCATAAAAAATTTGCGTATCTTCATATGGACCATAAATACCCCCACCCCTCTCATTGGAAAATGGCATAACGCAATTATACTAATTAATGCTAAAATAGCAAATATGCATCCAAAAATAATATTTGAAGATAGTGAGTTTTTTGTGGTGGAGAAGCCCTCTGGTTGGATAACGAATGATGCAACTACCACGACTACACAACCAACGATTCAGAACTGGTTGCATCTTAATTTAAAATTTTCAATTAATAGTTTTGAGTTTAGAAACGGCATTGTTCATAGACTTGATAAAGAGACATCAGGAATACTCCTTGTGGCAAAGACTAAAACAGCATTTGAGGAGTTGCAACGGCAATTTAAAGAACGTTTGGTCAGTAAAACATATATTGCACTAGTACATGGTAAAACATCACACCCGGCGGGTGTGATTTCTGAGCCTGTGGGAAGATTACCTTGGAGAAGGGATAGATTTGGAGTATTGGCTGGAGGACGGGATGCTGTTACAGAGTATAAAGCCATAAGCCATATGCTTTATGGTGATAAAAAGTTAACTCTTTTGGAACTTAAACCAAAGACTGGCAGAACTCATCAAATTAGAATCCATTTAAAACATATTGGTCATCCAATAGTTGCAGATGAATTTTACGCTGGTCGTAAGACTGCACGCGATGATCGTAAGTGGTGTCCTAGATTATTTTTACACGCTGGAAGTATAACTTTTTTACATCCCAAAACTAAAAAAAGAGTTAAATTTGAGTCTCCACTTACTCCCGATTTAACTGCTATACTAGAAAGTATATGAATTTTAGTGAAATTTCACTACTTTTGGTAATAGCAGGAGGTTTTGGTATTTTAGCTAAGTTTTTAAGACAACCTTTACTTATTGGATTTTTATTTTCTGGTTTGTTTTTGAGCTATTTTGGTTTTATTGGTGATCAGGGAATCCTTGATAATTTAGGTAAAATAGGTGTTGCACTTCTGCTTTTTTTAGTAGGAATGGAGATGAATATAAGAGAGATTCCTACAATTGGGAAAGTGGCTTTAACGGCGGGGATTGGCCAAATTTTTTTTACTTCAGTTGTGGGTTTTATTATTGCGTACTCCTTGGGATTTGCAGTAATTCCGGCCATTTATGTAGCTGTCGCATTAACTTTTTCATCAACTATTATCATAGTTAAACTTTTGTCTGAGAAGGACGATATTAATAGTTTGTACGGAAAAATTGCAGTAGGCTTTTTGTTGGTTCAGGATTTGGTTGCAGTATTGATTTTAATGTTTTTATCCGGATTAAGAGATGGAAATTTTGGTATATTTCCAATTCTATTTTTGATAATCAAAGCAGTTTTGTTGTTTGGACTAGTCTGGTATTTATCAAAGGATATTTTACCTAGACTTTTTAGTAAAGTAGTTGGTAATTCTCAAGAGTTGTTATTTACTGTAAGTATTGCTTGGGCTTTAGGTATGGCATCTTTGGTTGGGGGACCTTTGGGTTTTAGTTTTGAAATTGGAGGATTTCTAGCTGGGCTGGCACTTTCTAACTTACCGGATCATTTAGGTATTTCATCAAAAACCAAGTCATTAAGAGATTTTTTCCTAACTATCTTTTTTGTAACACTTGGAAGTCAGCTATTAATTTCAGAAATTAGTACTATTTTGCCAATGGCGATTGTCTTTTCACTTTTTGTGTTGATAGGGAATCCTTTAATTGTAATGATTATTATGGGCTTGATGCGTTACAAAAGTAGAACTTCTTTTTTGGCTGCTGTTACTGTCGCCCAAATATCGGAATTTTCATTTATCTTAATGGCGATGGGTAAAAGTTTAGGGCATGTAAGTGATTCTAACTTAGCTCTAGTTGTTTTAGTTGGTGCATTTACAATGACTGCATCGACATATCTAATTTTGGGGGGAGAAAAGATATATACCAAGTTCAAGAAATTTTTTAAACTTTTTGAGAGAAAAAATACTAATGAATCAGTTCTAGATAAAAATTTTGATTATAATGATCATGTCGTTTTGGTAGGGTGTGATAAAATCGGCAACTCAATTTTACCGTATTTTAAAAGACATAATATGCAAACAATCGTGATTGATTTTGACCCTAATGTTTTTAATAGACTTTCTTCAGAAAATACTGATGTATTGTTAGGTGATGTTACAGATGTTGAGATACTTGATATGGCCAAAATTATTGATGCAAAAATTATTATATGTACCATTCCAAATTTAGATGAAAACCTTTCAATTATAAATTTAATAAAAAACCTCAAAAATAAGCCTATTTTTATTGGTAGCTCAAACACCCGTTTAGAGTCACTAAAATTATATGAAAAGGGGGCTGATTATGTTCTAAATCCAGATCTTATAGCAGGGGAATTCTTAAGACATATGTTTTTGAATCACGGTTTTAATTTAAACAAAATATCTAAAATGGGCAAATCTCACTTTAATCGTTTAGCATTCCTAAAATCCCATGCGAAGATCTGAAAAAAAAATAAAAAAACAAAAAACAAAAAGTAAAATTGTTTTAATTATACTTCTGTTTGTTACCTTAACAATTTCCTTTTTATTATTTTCAATCTTTAAAGTTTCGATTTTGGATAAATTTATTTATGTTAACAAGACAAGTAATAGTTTAACAGAGGTTGTTGTTGTTGACCCCAAAAAAGATAGAACGACAAAATATGAGATACCACTTGGGACAGTACTAAGAAGTTCTAGGGGTTTTGGAGAATATAAAATTGAAAGCCTTTGGATTTTAGCTAAAAAAGAAAATTTTGAAGGTAAGCTTGTTTCTGAATCTGTAACCAGTAATTATTTAGTACCTTTTTATTTGTGGAAAGACGGTGTAAAAACTAATTTAAATATTTTTCAAAGAATGAAAGTTTTTTTTAATAGATATAATAATAACAATATTGATAAAAAATTTACTTCTTTTGATTTACCCAGTTCCATACTAATCGATTTTCTTGATAACGACATACAAGAAGCGGGGTTATCCGTTGAACTTAATGATTTAACCGGTGATCAAGATGTTGTTAAATATGTATCTTCAATTCTCGGAAATTTAGGAACTAAGATATCAACATATACAAAAGGTTATGAAGAAGATCTTGATTGTGAGATATATGGAACCAACGCAAAAGCTGTAAAAATTATATCAAACATATTTGATTGTAAAATAAATGGAACGGAGGTTATTAGGTCAGATATTAGAATAAAATTAGGAGCCAAATTCGCCGATAGGTTCTAAAATTTCTATTGGGAATGAATTTATTTTTTCGTGACCTTTTCCTTTTTTAGTCTCCTTGATAATTATTTTGACATCTTCTTTACTTGCTGATTGTATTACGACTCTATATTCATACCCATTTTTAGTTAATAATCTAAGTCTTGCAGATAAATCATCAGGTAGCTTACCAATATATATTTTATCGTGTGTTGTAACTGTAACTCTATGAGAATGTGTTGACAGAAAAACTTCATCTCCAGAGTCAAGTGATGAAATAACATCTTCTGAACATAAATTAAGTAGATGGGTTTGTTTTGTCGTACCTATTTCCTGAATAAAATCAGAAACATTTACACTGTTTGCTTTTTTACCACGAAGTGGCAAGCTACGCTTACCATGTAGTGGCAAGCTTCGCTTATCACGTAGTGGCAAGCTTCGCTTATATTTTTCTACTGCTTTTTGGGCAATTTTATTTGATGGCTCAACCTTTAAGGCTTTAAGTGAGGTTTTTTTAGCCAGTTTTATATTGCCTGATTCGTAGTAAGCTCTAGCTAAACGATTGAGCGCTTCAATATCGTTTTTATCTTCTGATAGTAGTAGCTTGTTTATTTTAATAGCTTCACTCCAGTTGCATTTTAAGGCTCTCTCAATTGCAGTTTGGGCCAAGTTTTGATACATGATATAATTGTAATATAGTATGTCAGGTCATTCACATTTTGCAACAATTAAAAGACAAAAAGGATTAAAAGATGCTGCAAAAGGCAATATCTTTAGCAAACTTTCAAAAGCAATTTCTATAGCAATAAAGTCAGGTGGAAGTACTAATCCTGATATGAATTTTAAACTTCGTGTGGCAATTGATAAAGCTAGGGAATTTAATATGCCAAAGGAAAATATAGATAGAATATTAAAATCTGCAGAAGAAAAATTGGATAGTATTGAAGAAATTACCTATGAAGGATTTGGACCATTTGGAATATTTGTAGTGGTTGAGACAGCCACAGATAATAAAAATAGAACAGCCCAAGAAATTAAAACTTTATTTGAAAAGAATGGGGGAGCGATGGGTGGACCAAATTCAGTTTTACATAATTTTGAACACAAAGGCTTTTTATTGGTAGAAAATGTTGAAGATCCTGAAGATCCCTTGGAAGTGTTTGTGCAACCTGATCAATTAAGTATAGAAAAGAAAAAAATCGAAGAAGCGGGTTTTACAGTAATTAAGTCAGAGCTTACCATGGTAGCTAAAATTTACTTAGAAGTTACTGACGATGATCAAATTGAAAAATTAACTAACTTTATTGAAAATTTTGAAAGTCATGATGATGTGCAAAAGGTATTTCATAATTTTTAAACATGTCTAAAAGACTTAGATTTATAATTTCATCTTTTTTTCTTTCAGCAGGGTTTATTTGGATTCAATTTATTGATGATTCATCTAAATTTTTAGCAATTGCTATTCTTGTTTTTTTAACTGGCATTTTTTCTTTTTGGTCATTTTACGAAGGATTGGGAAAAAATATGACCCTTTTATCATTGATTTTGCCAATGCTTTTTACTCTTGGAGTAGGTATTTTCTGGTTTTTACTGCCAGTTAGCATCTATACGCGCATTCCTATTGTAATTTTTTATGGATTGGGACTTTATGTACTTTCTTCAACCATGAATATTTATACAGTTTCTTCACAAAAAACAATCGCTCTTTTAAGAGCAGCCCACGGTGTTGGATTTGTTTTAACTCTCCTGACTTCATTTTTACTTTTTGATGCTATCTTGTCTATAAGGCTTAATCTATTATATTCTTCATCTTTAGTTTTTATTTCTTCATTTTTACTTTTCTTGCAAGGATTATGGTCAATAGAACTTGAAAAAGAATTTAATATGAAAATTTTTCAGATGGCACTTATTTCAGCCTTAGTAGTAGCTGAATTATCTATACTTATATTTTTCTGGCCAGTCACAGTCGTTGTAGGCTCACTTTTTTTAACCAGTGGGGTATACCTCCTTTTAGGTCTTGGACAAGCCAAAATTGAAGATAGACTATTTCCATCTGTGGTTAGAGAATACTTAACAGTAGGTTTAATTGTGCTTATTGGTATGTTTTTTGCTACTAGATGGGGGTGAAAGGGGAGTAAGGGCCATAAATAACCCATAGTTGTTAAATATTGTTTTCACGGAGCAGGGTATAGTTTTCACGAAATGATACAGTTTGATAGATATGTGGATAACTTACAACTAGGCATTGAGATTCAGCTTCGCTATAGGGACTAGATGCTAGTTCTTCTAACATGCTTTACTTCATCACGAGTTAGTTCTCTCATTATCTAAGACCGTTAGTAATTAACTTTTATAAACAGAGTATAATAAACCTTACACTCGGTTTTATATTAGATAGAGTGGAAGAGTGTGATAATTTTCTTTTAAAACTTTTATTGATATATAAATTACTATCGTTTGCAAACTAGTTTTTTATTGCTCTTTTTATGTATATTTATCTTTCTATAAATTTTAGTTTCAAGTTCCCTATTAATCCGAAAATACGGGATTATGTTTAAATAATTAACTACCCGTCTTTTGTTTTAGACAGGCCTTAAAATCGATTTGGTGAAGGCACTTTTTACAATAAATTTTCATTTGCTCAATCATGCAAACATCGATGTGTATGCATATGTAAAATAATTATAAAAATTTATTTATAAAATTATAGTTTTATTTTTTTGTTTGTAATATTGATTATTGTTAATTGACTGAAAATTGTAAATTGGTAATTGTAAATTTCCCCGCTGAGCGGGGAGTCCCCCTCCCCCACTTTCCTTTTCACTCGTGAAAACTATTGAATATTATAAAAGAGTATAATAATTCTCAATGGAAAAGAAGGCTGTTGTTTATATTTTTTACGATAAAAATACTGATAAATTTCTCGTAGAAAATAGAACTAAAGATCAGTTTTTGGCAGGTGAAAAACTGTTTCCTGGTGGAAAAGTTGAACAAAATGAATTAAATGATTTAACTAAAACTTTAATCCGTGAAGCTAAAGAGGAATTGGGGGTTACAATAACTAAATATGTAGAGTTGAACCCTGTGATTACAGGGTTGGGTGGCTTTAGATTGTATTGCTTTTTGGTTACTTCTTGGAGCGGAAGAATCCCAAAAATTGTACTAGATAAAGGAAGTGTTTTGGAATGGATTGATAGAAAAACGTTCGTTCCCAACCTTAAACCAGTAAGAAAAATATTAAAACTTGCAAATAATAGTATTGTATAATTTGACTGACTTATAAATAAACATTAAACTGAGTATAATGTCAAATAATATCCAACTTCCCCATTTTGATGATTATTTGTTATATATAAAAACACAGAATTATTCTGATGAAACTGTTTATAACTATGATAGAGATTTAGAAACATTTAGAAATTTTCTAGATTCAGGTCTCTCCTCCCCCATTGAATTTAAAAAAGTTAATAAACAAATAATTAATGAATATAAAGCATACCTTTCTTCTACTGATAGAGTGACATCAAAAAATAAATTAAAAAATACTAAAAAACTTTCTTCATACAGCTTAAACAGAGTTCTTTCAAGCTTAAGATCATACACAAAATATTTAATTGAAATGGATTTTAATTCATCTATTTCACCTAATTCAATTAAACTTGTTAAAACTGAAAAAAAACACGCTAAAGTAGCTGAGTTTGATCAACTTGTTAAATTAATTGAAGCTCCACAAAGACTTGAAAAAAATGCAATTGTAGGACTTAGAAATAGAGTTATGCTTGAAGTATTATTTTCAACAGGTATGCGTATTTCTGAATTGTGTAATCTAAAAAAAGTTGACATTGATGGAACTGGAAAAATTTTCATAATGGGTAAAGGAAAAAAGGAAAGGTTTGTTTATTTAACCCCCAGAGCAATTGAATTTCTTGATAGTTATTTAAAATCGAGAAAAGACAATCTAGAAAGTTTGTTTATTCCACTACGAGGTTCAAATAGTAAAAAAAGTGATAAAAAAGTTTCAACAAATTATTTACAATCAAAAATAAAAGAATATCGAGAAAAATTAAAAATAAATGTACCAACATCTGCTCATTCCCTCCGTCATGGCTTTGCTACTTATTTAGCTGAACAGGGCGCTTCAGCAACAGCAATTCAGTTTCTTTTGGGGCATGAATCATTAAACACAACAACACGTTATTTACATGCATCAGACAAATTTGCGGAAGAAACACATAAAAAATATCATCCACTGAAAAAATAGGACTTGATTATTTGAGGTCGTACAATATATTATTATCTTAATGCCCAACAATACTTTGAGTATTTCTCATCACATTGATGAATTTATTGATTATTTAGATTTAAAAAAGAATTACTCACCTTTAACTATTCGAAATTATTCACATTACTTAAAAAGATTTTTAAATTTTTTAAAACTTGAAAAAATTGATAATTTAACCGATCTTGATGTCGGTTTAGTAAATAAATACAAAGAGAGTTTAATCAAAATTAAACTATCAAAAAAGACAACGGGCTATCATTTAATTTCTCTCCGCAGTTTCTTAAAATGGATGAACAAAAATGGGAAAAATTTATTAAATGTAGATCAAATTGAAATTCCTAAAGCAGAAGCAAATAAATTAATTTTTCTTAATGGCTTTGATGTTGAAAAATTATTAGAAACTCCAGACTCAAATACAATCCAGGGTAAACGTGACCGAGCGATATTGGAGTTGTTTTATGCAACAGGTTTGCGTATCTCAGATTTAACATCTCTTGATAGAGATAGCTTTGATAATTCTAAAAATGAAATTAGATTAAAGAAAAAGATATTATTCTTACCCACTCGTGCTATAAAATGGATAGTTGAGTATATTAATAGTAGAAACGATAAAAATAATGCTTTATTTGTAAGTAGTAAAGGACAAATTACACGTCTTACTCCCCGATCTGTTGAAAGAATGTTAAAAAAATATACAAAAAAGGTTGGATTACCTGATAATATTACACCAAAAGCGTTGAGGCATTCCTTTGCAACAGACCTATTATTAGCAGGAGCTGAAATAGGTTCAATACAAAAAATGTTGGGTCATAAGAATATATCAACTACTCAGATTTATACCCACGTTACTAATAAACAGCTCCATGATATCCACGAAACCTTCCATGGGAGGGGAAAGTAATATGAAAAAATTATTATTTATTTTAGCAACTTTTTTAATTGGAATGGTTTTGGGGTCAGTTGGATACACTAAATTTTTCAAAAACCCAATTACTGCAGAGCTAGAAGTTGTAGCCAATTCCTCTCTTCCAACATTAATAGAAGAAGAAAGAGAAACTACTAAAAATGCTAAAACTTTTAATATTTTACTAACTGGCAATGGTGGATCTGGTCATTCTGGAGGAGGCTTAATGGATGCAATAATTGTAGTCAATGTTAATGTGACAGATAAAAAAGCAAATATAATTTCATTCCCTCGTGATTTTTGGTTTTCTGGGCACAAAATAAATGCAGATCCATCATTAAAAGATGCATTAACAGGAGTGACGGGTCTTGCTATTTCTAACTTTATATCTATTGATTTTAATTCTTTTGTAAAAATGATTGATTCGTTAGAAAGTATTACTGTTGATGTTAAGAAAGCATATACAGAT
>JAUYMM010000026.1 GCA_030699485.1 Candidatus Woesebacteria bacterium
AAGAAATGTAATAGAGAAAAGAGTTAATCTTTTTGGTGTTTCCGAAAGTAGTGTTCAAACATCAGAATTTGAAGGTAAAAGTAGAATTATTGTTGAACTTCCTGGAATAAATGATCCCAAAGAAGCATCAAGTCTTATTGGTCAAACAGCTCAACTTTTATTTGCAGAAGTTATTGAAACAACCGAGGCTTCTCCTTCTTCACAAATAACTCCTACAGATTTAACAGGGGCAGACCTAAAATCAGCGGCTACTGTATTTGATCAAAATACGGGTAAACCTTCAATTTCCATCGAATTTACTGAAGAAGGTTCAAAAAAGTTTGAGGAAATCACTGGCAGAAATATTGGCAAACCCGTCGTGATTATTTTAGATAATGATATTGTGTCTTCTCCTCAAGTAAATGAAAAAATAATTGGAGGTAAAGCACAAATTTCAGGAAGTTTTACTGTGGAAGAAGCAAATAAACTTGAAGTTCAGCTTAATGCTGGAGCTCTCCCTGTACCTGTCAAATTAGTTGAGGAAAAAACAGTTGGTGCAACATTGGGAGCAGATTCCGTCAACAAAAGTATCAAGGCAGGTGTTATTGGTATTATCATGGTTTCTCTCTTTATGATTTTAGTTTACGGCAAGTACGGGGTAATTGCCGATATTGCACTTATAATTTTTGGACTAATTACACTTGCTATATATAAATTAGTTCCAATAACATTAACTCTTCCAGGAATTGCAGGATTTTTATTGTCTGTTGGTATGGCAGTTGATAGTAATATATTAATTTTTGAAAGATTAAAAGAAGAAATGAAAAACAGACCAATGAAAACAGCTCTTGAAGTTTCATTTGGTAGGGCATGGGATTCTATAAGAGATGCTAATGTAGCAACACTTGTAACAGCCTTTATACTAGCTAATCCTTTAGACTGGAGTTTCTTGCATGTTTCAGGCCCAGTTCGAGGTTTTGCAATTACACTTGCCCTAGGTATTGCGATATCATTATTTACTGGCATTGTTGTAACAAGAAATTTAATGAGATTATTCTTTAGGGAGGATAAAATATGATTTTGTGGATGAAATATAGATTTATTTATTTTGCAGTTTCTGCAATATTTTTGAGTGCTGGAATATTTAGCTTAGTAAAATGGGGTTTAAACCTTGGAATTGATTTTACGGGTGGGGTTATTACAGAATACCAACTTCCAAATGGTGAAATTAAAAATGAAAAATATGGAGTTAAATCTGAAGAAGAAATAAATAAAATTAGAGAAGATATTAAAAAATTAAATGCTAAAGAGTTAAGATTTGAAACAGTAGGTCCTTCGATAGGTCCAGAACTTGTTAAAAAAACATTCTTTGCTCTGGGTACATCTGCACTTCTTATTCTTTTTTGGGTAGCAATTCAATTTAAAAGTGTTAAGTTTGGAGTTTCTGCGATTTTAGCCATGATTCATGATTCATTAATTTTAGTTGGAGGATTTTCTCTTTTGGGTCATTTTGTAGGTGTTGAAATTGATTTTCTTTTTGTTACTGCAGTATTAACAATTCTTTCTTTTTCAGTTCACGATACAATTGTTGTCTATGACAGAATTCGTGAAAAACAGAAAAAATATGATCCAATTTTAGGTAGTGATATTAATAAAATTGCAAACAGTGCTTTAACTGAGACAATGGTTAGAAGTCTTAATAATTCATTTACGATTGTCTTTATGTTATTAGCTTTAGTTTTACTAGGAGGTGATACAATCAAATGGTTTGCAGTAGCACTTCTGATCGGGACGATCTCAGGAACCTATTCATCTCCCTTTGTTGCAGTTCCAATCCTAGTCACTTGGGAAGAATTAGAAAAGAAGTTTAAGAAATAAAAGTAATTCAACCTGGGAATCCTAGTGTTATCGTCCGAGTAATTGAAGAAAAATCCCCCATATTCAATTTTTTTGGATATAGACCACCAATCAATTCAGGTCGAAGGTTGGGTTTGGGTGGAAATACAAAAGTTAAATAATTAGTGTTCAGAGTGGTTCGAATTTAAGAATCAATTTTGAATTTAATGCTTCAGCAATTCTATTTAGAAATGAAAACGATGGATTACCAGACATAGTTTCAACTTTTGAAACCGCAGCTTGAGATGTTTTAAGTTTTTTAGCAAGGGATCTTTGAGAGACTTTTTTGGATAGTCTTATTCTGATTAGGCTATCAGCCAACAAATAACCAGCTTCAGACTTTTCCCACTCTCTTTTAAACTTAGGGTTTTTAAGTCTTTTCTCCAAATCATCTTCAAATGTGTATAGTCTTAATTTATTGTTCATATAAACAATGATATCATAAATGATATCATTGTCAAGAGTCTAGATAAGTTGATTTCCAAATTTTAAATCTTTGCATAGCAATTTTAAGTTCTTTATATGGGGTTTTATTTTTTCTTTTAATAAATCCATGTAGTATTAGCACGTGACCTTTAAATACGACAGCATAAATCAATCTGATACTATCTTTACCTAAAATTCTAATTTCCCAAAGTGGTGTACCAGATAATTTTTTAACATCAGGTATGGGTTTGATTAATCCATGCACTCTTATGTGCATAAAATCACGTCCTATCTTGGCTTGTTGTTTTTCAGTGAGTGAATTCAAAAATTTATCTATTTGATTTTCTCCATTTAAACTTGTGTAGTAATATATTTTTGTCACCAAATTTTATTTAATTCTGTTAATAGCGCTTTTTTTTCATTTTCAATCTTTTTTTCAACTACTTTATTAAATAATTTTTCTAATATTTCACCAACTTTTGGCCCAGCTGGAATATCTAATTCTTCCATTACATCGCGACCACTAATTTTTAGATCCTTAATACTAAATGGTTGTTTTTGAACTTCAACAAGTCTCTTTTTAAATTCTTCAAGACGCCAGCTTGTTTCTCTTGCACCCCCACCCAATCTATCTGCAACACGAAGATCTAACATGTCTTGTACATATTCAAGTCCTACGTTTGTAATAAATCTACGAATGGCTGAGTCTGTCTGATTTTCATCAACAGTAAATTGGTGAAATCTAACAAGTTTTACAAGTTTTTCTCTTTCTCTGGTGGAAAACTTGAATCTTTCTGCTAAATTTTCTGCAATTCTTGTCGACACCATTTCGTGGTTATAGAAAGTAATTACACCCGTAGGAAGTTTTTTAAACGTTTGAGGTTTTCCAATATCATGTACTAAAGTTGCAAATCTTGTAATTGGGTCGATTGATTTACATTCTTTTAGTGACATTAGTAGGTGTTGCCCAACATCATAAATATGATGTCTACTGGGGGATTTTTGTTCTACTCCAAAACACTTAGTAAGTTCAGGTAATATTTCTTGCATTAAACCAGTTTCTTTAAGATGAAGAATTCCAGTGTAGGGATTATCACTTTTCAAAATTTTAAATAATTCATCTTTAACTCTTTCTTTGGCAATTTTATTAATAAGTGTTGAATTTCTTTGGATTGCTTCAAAAGTTTCCTCTTCAATTTTAAAGTTTAATTCTCCTGCAATTCTAACTGCCCTCATCATTCTGAGTGCATCTTCATTAAATCGTTTGTTTGCATCCCCTACTGCTCTTACTATTTTATTATCTAAATCTTTTTGTCCTTCATATAAATCAATGATCTTTTTATCATCTATTGCTAGTGCATTGAATGTAAAATCGCGCCTCTCAAGATCTTCTTTTAGAGTTTTCCCCCATGAAATTTTATCTGGTCTTCTAAAATCTCTATAACCATGTTCAGTTCTAAATGTTGTTATCTCAAATGGTTTATCATATCCTTCAACAGTTAAACCAACTGTCCCATAGATGTTGTCACAAAAACCATCGGGGTATATTTTTAATATTTCTTCTGGAGTTGCATTGGTTGTAAAATCCCAGTCACTAACTATTTTACCCATTAGAATATCTCTAACTGCTCCACCAACTACATATATTTCATACTTGTTGGCCTGAAATTTTGTAAGTATTTTTTCAACTTCAATGGGAAGTTCAAAGGTAGTCATATATGTTATTATATCAGAGTATGAAGTGGAAAATATTAAACAAACGCAGAAAAGAAATAATAAAAAGTCTTTTTGAAAATAGAAATCTTAAAACAAAAAAAGAAATAGATGATTTTTTAGAGCCTAAAAATCCTGAAAATATAAAGATAGAAGATTTAAATATTAAAAAAGAGTCAGTTAAAAAAATTTTAGGAAGACTTAAAATTGCTAAAGAAAAAAAAGAAAAGATAGTAGTTTTTGGTGATTACGATGCAGATGGAATATGTGCTACAGCCATTCTTTGGGAAACTCTTTATAAATTAGGTTTTGACGCCATGCCCTATATTCCTGATAGGTTTGAAGAGGGATATGGTATCAAGGCTTCTAGCCTTGCAAATTCAAAACTCAAAAATTTAAATCCAAAATTAATTATCACCGTTGATAATGGTATTGTTGCTTACGATGCGATTAAAGAAGCCAAAAAAAGAAAAATTGATGTAATAGTTGTCGATCATCATACAAAAGGCAAACTAGTCCCTAGTCCCTATTGCCTTCATTCTACGTTAGTCTGTGGATCAGCACTTGCTTGGTTTTTGTCAAAAGAACTTGGAATAAAAGATGGTTTAGATCTTGTAGCTCTAGGTACAGTTGCAGATCAAATGCCACTTTTGGGAATTAATAGATCTTTGGTTAAGTTTGGATTACTAGAATTATTAAAAACTAAAAAGGTTGGGCTTCAAACATTATTTAAAGACTTAAAGTTAGATAATATAGGTACATATGAAGTTGGATATTTAATTGCACCAAGAATTAATGCAATGGGGCGTCTAGCTAATGCCACTGACTCCCTAAGATTTTTATGTACTAGAGACTTAAAAAAGGCAAATGACTTAAATAAACTTTTAAATGAAACAAATAGCAAAAGGCAAAAAATTGTTGATGAAGTACTAACGAAAGTCCTGAAACAAGTTCAGGGTAATGATAAAATTATTGTAATCTCTGGTAAGTACCATGAGGGAGTTATTGGACTTGCATCAGGAAAAATAACTGAAAAATTTTACAGACCATCAATAGTTTTGTCTGAAAACAAAGATACATCAAAAGCTTCTGCAAGATCTATTTTTGGATTTAATATAATAGAAGCAATTAAAGAAACAGGGTTAATTATAGAAGGTGGAGGACACCCAATGGCGGCAGGATTTTCAATTGAAACAAATAAGATATCAGATTTCAGATTTAAGATAAACGAATTATCTAAAAATAAATTAACAGACGAAATATTAGAAAAGAAATTATATATAGATTTAGAAATAAGCTTTGATCAAATAACTAAAGAATTAGTTGAAGAGATAAAAAAGTTTGGCCCCGTAGGGGTGGGCAACGCCCAACCGACATTTGTGAGTAAAAATGTAGAAATTAAAGAAATAAAAAAAGTTGGGCAAGAAGGTAAACATTTAAAATTAAAATTATCTCAAAATGGAATAGTTTTTGATGCAATTTGGTTTAATAATAATCAATCACCAATAATCAATAACCAATACAATATAGTTTATGAGATAGACGAAAATATTTGGAATAATAAAACTTCAATACAACTAAAAATAAGAGATATTAAAATTTAAAATAACTCCACCCCACAAAACAACATCAGCGATTGCTGAAAATCTTTGTTGTTTTGGGGGATGAAGGATTAAGAATGGAGCGGACATTTGTCTGCAAAAAAAGACTGTGCCCGCAATAATTAGATGCCTGTCGATTCTACAGCTTCTGCTGAATGTTCTGATAAGCATTCTTCACATTGAATGGGTGCTCCATCAGGAACATATTCAAAAACTTCAATCGTGTTTTGACAAGTGCATCCAGGCTCTGTGCAACCACATAAAATAATTTTTTTACTCATCTAGAGATCTCCTTTTCTGAAAAATTTTGATCACAAAACATTTTTGCTTTGTGGGCCATTTTTTTTCAGAAAATATGTCAAAGGACTAAAAAAACCTCTTTTGTTTAAAGAGGTTTGTCATTATTCACCAACAAAACAAACCTCTTCAAGTAAAGAGATTAATAATTGTCTTGACTAAACATAAAGATTTCATGTGTTAGTAGTTTAAAAAAAGATATGAGTCTTGTCAAGCGTCAAATATAATGGTATTATTATTTTAATAGCTTTGACGGTACAAACATACCTGAGCTGAAAGAAGAAATCTTTTAAAAAGAAATTAGAACTTTTCGGAGTTGTCCGTAAAACAATAAAATTAAGTTAAAACAAGGATGGCACCGCGAGATACCTCGCTCCTGTTTCGCAATTTTTGCGAGATGGAAGCGAGTAATTTTTTGTTTAAAAATGGATTATCATATTACAGTTAGTAAAATAATTAACCTTTTAAAGGAGAATGATCTATGGTTTGAAACTTTTGAACATGAGGCAGTCAGAACAAGCGAAGAAGCGGCAAAAACAAGAACAGGATATTCACTTAAACAAGGAGCTAAAGCATTAATTGTTAGGGTAAAAAAATCTTCTGAGAAATATTTTGCAATGCTTGTTGTTCCAGCAGATCAGAAATTTGATAATGTAAAAGTTAAAAAGCTATTAACTGCTAAAGACATTCGTTTTGCGACTCGAGAAGAGGTAAAAGAAATAACAGGTGGTATAGATTTCGGTGGAGTTCCGCCGTTTGGAAATATATTTGGACTTAAAGTTATATCTGATCCTAGTTTGTTTAGTAATGAAAAAATAGTATTTAACGCTGGAGACAGAAGATTTTCGATAGCAATGATGTCAAAAGATTATAAAATGCTTGTTAAACCAGAAATCAAGAACATTATATAAACATGTTAGAATACGGGAATTTATTGTTAGACGATGAAACTATTAAAAGGTTTTGTAGGGAGTGGAAAAATAAGAAAGGCCCAAAAAATATGAAGGCTTTGACTACTAAAATTGGTGACAGGATATATGTTGGTACTGAAGAACCAACTGGAAATAAATATATTGACGAACAGTTACTATATAGTGGTGATATAATTTTGACAAACGAAATGGGAGATGATTTAAAGAAGAAAAAGAAAGTTAAAAAGTAGTATTATATATAGATATGCAAAGAACTTTAGTTAGTGAGTCAACAAAAAAAATAGGAGAAACAGTTACTTTAAAAGGTTGGGTAAATACTATTCGTGATCATGGAAAAATAACTTTTATAGATCTAAGGGACAGAACTGGATTTATTCAATGTGTTGGTAAAAATTTGGAGAAAGTAACTACTGAAAGTGTTGTTGAAATAACAGGTAAGGTTGTTGAAAGGCCTGAAAAATTAATAAATCCTAATATTGAGACAGGAAAAGTCGAATTACAAATTGAAAAATTAAAAATATTTTCACTAGCTAGTGAACTTCCATTGCCAATTGATACAGACGGTTATGATATTGATGAAAATGTAAGAAACAAGTTTAGATATCTTGATTTAAGAAGACCTAGGATGAATAAAAATATTAGAATTAGATCTAAAGTTACACAATTTTTAAGAAACTATTTAATAAACTTAGACTTTATAGAAATTGAAACCCCAATATTAACTAAAACTACTCCAGAAGGAGCAAGAGATTTTTTGGTCCCTTCAAGATTACAACAAGGAAAATTTTATGCTCTTCCACAATCTCCTCAACAATATAAACAGCTATTAATGGTTGCAGGAATGGAAAGATACTTTCAATTTGCAAGATGTTTTAGAGATGAAGATCCAAGAAGTGACAGAGCCTATGGTGAATTTACACAACTTGATATGGAAATGTCTTTTGTAGAACAGAATGATATTTTAGATTTAACTGAAAAAATGTTTTCGAAGTTAGTCGCTGAAATTTTTCCAGAGAAACAAATTCAAAAATCCCCATGGCCCAGAATTTCACATAATGAGGCAGTAAAAAAGTATGGAAATGATAAACCAGATTTAAGAAAAAATAAAAATGATCCAAATGAACTAGCCTTTTGTTGGATTGTTGATTTTCCACTTTTTGTCGAGCAGTCAAAGGATGATTTTTTCCATGGTTCAGGAACAGCAAAATGGGCACCATCTCATCATATGTTTACTTCTCCTCATCCTGATGACATAAAACATTTGGAAACCAACCCAGAAAAAGTCAGAGGTTTGCAACATGATATGGTTTTAAATGGTCTTGAAGTTGGTGGAGGAAGTATTAGAATAAGCGATCCAAAAATACAAGAAAAAATATTTAAACTTATTGGTTTTTCAGAAGAACAAAGAGATCAATTTAGTCACATGTTAACTGCCTTTACCTACGGCGTTCCGCCACATGGTGGAATAGCACCGGGTCTTGACAGGTTTATGATGGCAATTTTAGGAGAGCCTTCAGTTCGTGAAGTAATGGCCTATCCAACTTCATCATCTGGTCAGACATCAGTTTTAGATGCTCCAAGCGTTGCTTCAGATGGTCAATTAAAAGAACTTGGAATTAAAGTAAAATGAGACTAAAGGTAAAAAAAACTGATCTTTTGTATTTATCTCTTTTATCTTTTATTTTAGTTTCTACGACAGCAATCTCATTAAATAGTGGATTTGATAATATTGTTACATATATATATCCTTCAAAAAATAAGGCATATTCTGATCTACCAGTTTTAAAAGATACAGCTAAATATCCTATTCTTTCTGCCCAATCTGTCATGGCGGTTGATTTAACATCAGGTGTTACTTTATATGAGAAAGATCCAAACAAAGCACTTCTTCCTGCCTCAACAACAAAAATAGTTACTGCTTTAGTGGCACTTGATACTTATGAACCAGAACAAGTCTTAAAAGTTGGTAAGGTAGCTGTAGAAGGTCAAAAAATGGGCTTAATAACAGGAGAAGAAATTAAATTCATTGATTTATTAAATGGTCTATTAATTTATTCTGCGAATGATGCTGCAGAAGTTTTAGCCTCAAATCATCCCGGAGAGAGAGATTTATTTATTGCCTTGATGAATAAAAAAGTAAAAGATTTGGGATTAAATAATACTCATTTCGGAAACCCAACTGGTCTTGATAACGGAGCGCAATATTCTACCACACGTGATTTAGTCGTAGTTGCCAAATATTCAATGGAAAATCCAACTTTTGCAGAAATTGTAGGAACTAAAGAAAAAATTGTTAAAAGTGTGGATGGTAAATATACGCACAGGCTTGTTAACATTAATAAATTATTAGGAAGCGTTGATGGTGTCAAAGGAGTTAAGACTGGTTGGACTGAAAATGCAAGAGAAAATCTAGTTGTTTATGTTGAAAGAAATAATAGAAAAGTAATGACTGTGGTCCTCGGCAGTTCTGATAGATTTGGAGAAACTGAAGAATTAATTGAATGGATATACCAAAATTATATTTGGGAAAAAATTACTCCCCGTAGTAATCAGTAACAACTGCTGGTATATAACCTACAAAATTTTTATCTCCCTCAAAGACAAAAACAGGCTGTAAAAATTCAGTATACATACCTGCATCATAGTAAGCTAAATAAACTTTTCTAATTTTTATACTTTCACCTTCTGCAGTAGTTCCTAAAGATGCTGGATAATAATTACCTGATGAAAATTCTTGCCAAACAATATCAGCGGTTTTTATTGGATATGTTGCCATCTGCGTTTCATCAACTGGAAAATAATGATATTCTCCTGCAACAACTTCCTTACCTCTTTCTTTAACACCACTTACCATGAACCAGACATTTCCTTTTCCTGTTGTTTGAGTAACAGTTGGGAGATTATCGTAATTTTTTCTAAATAAGTCGACACGAATTATATTTGCATCTGATAATGAATTGGCTGGTATAAAATCACCTGATTCTGTTTTTAAATAATTATGTTCAAACCTGCCTCCTTCTAAATCGTCAGGATATAAATTTGCACCTGAAAGAAGCGATTTAATACTATTTCTAGCAATTTCCGGAAGAGGTGGTTTAACAGAAATTGGAGATGGGTCAACATTTAAATCATAACTAAGTGAAAATGATCCTGTAATAATATTTGTTTCCATGGTTGATGGAGAAGTTTTGTGATAAAACTTGTATAAAGATTCTGTTAATTGTTGAGCTTCAATATTAAAACCCAATCTATTTGCCCTGTCTTGTGCAAAATCAAGAGAGAGAAGGTTTGAAGGTTGTTTTGGCATGAAAAAAACCTTTAATTGATCAGGGAATTGTGGTAATCCACCCTCAGCAGTTTCTAAAGAAAAGTTTAACACTGGCTTTTGTTTTTCTGGAAATGGCAATGTAGTTAATTTCCCAAAAGAAACAGTTGGAGGGACAGGTGGTGGTGGAAATACTTTTTTATAAATAACTATTCCAGTTAAAATAATTCCACGAAGGATAATAAATATAATTATAGAATATATAAAATAACGAATCCCTTTTCTAGATATTATTGAAGCTTCAGTCAATGTTGTCATGATATAATTAATATTACCATGAGAACTCGATTTGCTCCAAGCCCAACAGGATTTTTACATATAGGTAGTCTACGGACTGCACTTTATGCTTATCTATTAGCTAAAAATAAAAAAGGTGATTTTATATTACGTATTGAAGATACCGATCAAAAAAGAGAGGTAGAAGGATCAGTTGATGCAATTTGTGATACTTTAAAGAAATTTGGAATTGAATGGAATGAATATTACGTGCAGAGTATTCGGCACAAAAGTGGAATATATAAAAAAGCAGCCGAGAAATTAATTTTAAATGGCCATGCCTTTTATTGTCAGTGTAAACCTAAAAATGCAAAAATAGAAGGTTTCTCAAATATTTTACGTGACCCATGTAGAAATCTTGAACTTACATCAGGTGCAATTAAACTTAGGGTACCAGATAACAAAATAGTTAAATACAAAGATTTTGTACACAAAAAAGAAATTTCTTGGAATACAGACACCATATATGATGCAACTTTACTAAAATCAGATGGTTTTCCCACATATCATTTAGCAGCTATGACTGATGATATTGAGATGAAGATAACTCATATTTTAAGAGGTCATGATTGGCTTCCATCTACTCCTGTGCATCTTTTAGTATTTGAATATCTTGGAGGAAAAACACCTGAGATTGGGCATCTAACGGATATAATGTCTGCTGAAACTGGAAAAAAACTATCTAAGAGAAGAGATTCAGTTTTTGTAGAAAACTTTCTTGAGGAAGGATATTTACCCGAAGCGTTACTTAATTTTATTCTTCTTTTGGGCTGGGCTCCAAAGGACAATAGAGAATTATATTCATTAGAAGAAATGGTTACACATTTTGATATTAATGGTTTTCAAGATGCAAACCCAAGATTTTTTAGAGAAAAGTTAGATTGGTTTAATGGTCAGTATATTCGTAAATTATCAATTGATTCTTTATTGGAAAAATTAAAATTAGACAAGACTGCAAAAAATAAAGCTATTGTTAAATTACTACAAGACCGAATAGAAAAGCTTTCAGATTTTAACTCACTTGCTAAATTTTTCTTTGATAGACCAAAAGTTGACACAAAGCTATTTGGAGAAAAATACAAAGAACATCTCAAAAAAGCAATCGAAGGTATTAAAAGTAATAGAGACTTAATGGAAGTGGTAAAAGAAAATGATTTTAAAACAGGAAATTTTTTCATGAGTTTAAGAATTGCAGTAACTGGCATGAAATTTACCCCACCCATAAATGAATCGATAGAAATATTAGGAAAGGAAGAAACAATAGTAAGACTAAAAAGTTTAATATAATGCAAAAGACTGCCAATAGTAATTTTCGAGATTTATTAAAGTTAAAAAGTATTGAAACAAAGCTTCACTTTGAAAAAAAATATCCTCATGCCCACAAATATTTTCTAGAAAAAGGTTTGGAGTTAGGTAAATTAAGACAACATAGTGCCAAATTAATTTCTGCTGGTGCTTTAACTGGAACACTTTTGCTTTCTCCACCCACGGGAGTGGGGCAATTACCTACATCAACAGAAATTGTAAGAGATATAAGTGAGCTTGGAAATAAAGAAGGTAATGAACTTCCACAAAAAGAATTGATAGAAAGTTTAAAAGTTATGTTACCAAGTGAAGTTAGGCCTCTAGCTCGTGATGAAGAAAAGAGATTAGAACAAATGATAAAAGACATGACTAGTATACCTGCAAAAGCAGCACTTGAAGGGGAACATTTAAATACCAGTTATGGTTATATTGGAGCAGAACAACATTTAAAAAGATATCCAGGTGACATTTTAGAAAATCATGGACCATATTATAAAGAGGGCATGGCTCCAGGTCTTGGTGCGTGGGGATATTTTAGTAAATCAAAAGCTGATTTGACTCTCAATTTGATTGAAAATGAAAAATGGTATGCAGTTGTTCAAACTTTATATCTTTCCGATTGGTCTGAGCGTCAACCATATCTTAAGAATTGGTATAAATATAGAAAAGTAATGATTGTTAATACTAAAAATGGTAATGCAGTAGTTGCTGCAATTGCAGATAGTGGACCTGCTGCTTTTACTGGAAAACATTTTGGAGGTAGCCCTGAAGTGATGGAGTACCTCGGCGGGGCTAGATATAAAAAAGGTGCCGTACTTCTTTTCTTTGTTGACGATCCAGAAAATACTATCAAACTTGGTCCTGTAAAGTATAATAAATTAAACGCAACTGAAGGGAGTCTAATACAAATATGAGTATCTTATTCTACGATCATTTAGTTGTTATCAAAGGTCTTGATAAAAAGATCAAAAAATATACATCATCAAATGATGAGATGCAGGAACTTTGGTTTTACGTTGAAGAATTAATTCATCATAGAGTTTTGGATTGTTGTCTTGGTAATTTACCCCAAGAACACCATCATGAATTTTTAGAAATGTTCCATAATCATCCACATGACACGGGTTTACTAGGTTATCTAAATGAAAAAATAGGAAAAGATGTTGAAAAACTTATAAAGGCAGAAATGAAAAAATTATCAAATGAACTTCAGTAATTATGGAGGCCTAATCTGGACAAATCATGCGCTTTCAAAGCTCACTGAAAGGGGAATTAAACAGGGTGACGCTTGGGCTGTTTGGAATCGTCCAGAACAAAGTAGATATTCAAAAACCCAAGGAGCTTGGATTTATTACAAAACTTGGGGGGACACCAGAATAGAAGTTGTGGCAAAACAGGATATTAACAAAAAATGGATAATACTTTCTGTTTGGAGTAAACAAGTTCTTGTTAAACAAAAGTAATTGCAGTGCCTGTTTTGTCTGCTCTTCCAGTTCTTCCGATTCTATGAATATATGTATCATAACTTTCTGGTGCTTCATAGTTTATGACATGGCTGACATTTGGTATATCAAGTCCACGAGAGGCTACATCAGTTGCAATTAAGATGTTTATGTTTGTTCTTTTGAATTTATCAAGGGTCTTTAGCCTTTGGCTTTGTCTTTTGTTACCATGAATGGCATCAGCTCTAAAACCTCTCATTACAAGTTCATCAGAAAGTTTTTGTACACCATGTTTGGTTCTGGCAAAGATCAAAACTTTATCAAATTCCTCTCTATTTAAAAGATCATGAAGTTGTTCAATTTTTTTGTGTGGGCTATCAATCCTTACTACTTCTTGTTTAACATTGACTGCAGTTTCTCTAGTTTTAACAGAAATTGTTACAGGATTATTTACAAAAGCGTTTAAAACACCTCTAACTTTTCCATCAATTGTAGCTGAGAAAAATAGTGATTGCCGTTCTTTTGGAAGTAGTGAAATCATATACTCTATATCTTTAAGAAATCCAATATCAACCATATGATCTGCTTCATCAAGAACAACTGATTTACAATCACCTAAGTATAAAGTTCTTGAATCTACATGATCTAAAAGTCTTCCAGGTGTTCCAATTATAAAACTGGGATTTCTTCTTAATTCTTGTTTTTGTCTATTAATATTTTCTCCACCAATACAAAGTGCTGAATAAATATTTAATCCTTTTGAAAAAAGATAAAATTCATCTCTAATTTGACTTGCAAGCTCACGGGTAGGAGCCACTATTAAAACTTTTTCATTCCTGTTTTTAATTACTTTATCTAAAAGTGGGATTAAAAAGGCTGCTGTTTTTCCAGTACCAGTGTTAGCAATACCAATTAAATCTCGTCCATTTAAAATTTCTGGGATTGATTGGTCTTGAATTGGTGTAGTTGCACCATAATTTCTATCTAATACATTTTGTTTTAATTTAGAATCAATATTAAAATCAGAAAAAGAATGTTTTGAAACATAAATTTCTGGGGTAACATTGATATTTTCATTATTTTGAGCATTTATTACATTTGTTGGATCAAAAGATCTGACAACTCTGCCACCTCTTTGTCCAAATCTATTTCCCAAAGCACGAAAATTAGTGCCCGAGCGAGAACCGCCACGACCACCACCACGAAAACTTCTGTTAAACTTTTTATACATTTTATTAAAAGAAAGATTGGAGAAACCCTGAAGTAAAATTAATAATTACAACTAGTCTCTCACATATCGGCTAGCCGATATTTCATATCGATATTGAGATTATAACTTCCTTTTGTCCTTTTGTCAATTTTTTAATTTTAGCCTCTCTTTTTAATGCCTCGCTTCTTGTTTGATAATTTTTAGTATGGACTAATTTAAAGCTATCAAAGACCTTCATGTATTTAGCAGATCTTTTTCCTTTCTCACGGTGTTCTTTTAATCGTTTTTCCAAATTATTGCTAATCCCCGTATATAAAGTGTTTTTGGAAGTTCGTAATATATAAACTGTATACATTATTTAAGTAGTTTTAATGCTTCTTCTATAGATTTTGTTTCCATAAGTTTAGATCTTAATTTATTTGCTCCGTTAAAGTTATTAATATACATTTTAAAGAATTTTTTCACAGTTTCATAACTGGTTACTTTATCGTTTGAATATCCACTATCACATAATTTTAGATGTTTAATTAATATTTTTTTTGATTCTTCAAACGAATGTTCTTTGACTTTTTTTTCAAATACCCAAGGGTTTGAAAATATTCCTCGACCTATCATTATTCCATCAACATGAGACTCCTTAACCCTTTTTAGAGCCTCTTTATAGCTTTTTACGTCTCCATTGCCTATGATAATTGTACTAGGTGAAATATCATCCTTAATCTTTACAGCTTTTTCAATTTCTTTCCAGTTTGCAGGTATATCTGACATTTGTTTAGAAGTTCTACCATGAACAGTTAATGCATCTATTTTTTGTTCGAGTAAAAAAGTAATCCATTCTTCTGTTACTACTTCTTTGAATCCAATTCTAGTTTTCACACTAATGGGTAACTTTTTTGATCCTTTTTTTGTAGCTTCAATTATTTCTTTTGCAAGTGGATGATTGTTAATTAAAGCAGAGCAAGCTCCAATTTTAACAACTGCACGATCAGGGCAACCCATATTAATATCAATTCCATCAAAACCAAGTTTTTCAATTAGTTTTGCAGTTTTATAATAATTTTCAGGTTTTAGTCCCCAAATTTGAGCTACAATTGGTTTTTGTTCTTTACTAAATTTAAATCTAGGTATAGTTTTTTCCAAACCCAATGAATTTAGGGCTTCTACATTTGTAAATTCAGTGAACAATACATCAGGTTTTGGTAAATAGTTTGCAACAATTTCTCTAAAAATATAATCAGTCACCCCTTCCATTGGAGCAAGAACAGTAAATGGCCTTGGTAGTTTTCGCCAAAAATTGGTGGTATTAATTGTTTTAATACTCATTTAAAAGTTTTTCATCTATAGCGTTTTTTATTTTTTTTATGGCTACACAACCTTCACACATTGATCTCACTAAATCGTCGAACCCTCTTTCTTCTCTTCCAGTAATTATCGTTGCACGATTTATATCTGCTTGAAAGCTATCGCGATTCTGCAATGCTTTAAAAATTATACAATCTTTTTCACAGCTTCTTTCCATATTATAAAAACAATCTCCTCGTTGCCGTCAACAGTGAATACATCAGTATAGATCTTGCGTACCATTTCTTATATTGTAAATTATTATTTTAGGTTGGTAGTTTACCTAATACTCCTGCCAATAATGTCATTCTTACATATAGGCCATTCTTCATTTGCCTGAAATAGGCCGCATTTTTAGTATAAGTATCAACTTCTTTGGAAATCTCACCAACCCTAGGAAGTGGATGCATTATTGTCAGGGAGTCTTTTCCGGCATGTAGAGTTTCCGGCGTAACAATATAAAGACTTTTTACAGATTCATAAAGAATAGGATCACTAAATCTTTCTTTTTGCACACGTGTAACATAAAGCACGTCTGTTTCTCCTAATACTTCAGATAAATTTTTGTGTTCCGATTGTTGCACACCCTTAACTGCTAGTTCTTGAATAATTTCAGGTGGCATTCTCAAAATTTCGGGTGAAACATAATTAAGCTTAACGTCATAAAGAGAAAGAAGCCTTGCCAAAGAATGAACTGTTCTTCCATGTTTCATATCACCCAACATGGTCACAGTAAGTCCATCTACCTTTCCTTGTTCTTTTCTGACTGTTACATAGTCTAGTAGTGCTTGGGTTGGATGCTCCCCAATACCATCGCCAGCATTTATTAACGGTATAGAAGTTGCCTCTGCGGCTATTGCAGCTGAACCTGTTTCGGGGTGACGTAGGACAATAACATCCGCATATTGTTCGAGTGTGCGAACTGTGTCCTGTAAATCTTCACCTTTTGTAACAGATGAGTATTCAACTCCATTTATAGGAATTACGCTTCCAGCCAATCTTTCCATTGCAGCTGTAAATGAAGATGAAGTTCGTGTTGATGGTTCGTAGAAAAGATTTGCTAATATTTTTCTACTTAAAAAATCAGTTTTATAGCCTTTACTTGCAATCTCAGCCATTTCTAAACTCCAATCAAAAATATTATCAAGGGTTTTTGTATCAAATTGCTGAATGGAAAGTATATCCTTACCCTTAAGGTTTCCGTTCAAGTGTTCTGCGGAATGATTAAGAGTATCTGTACCTCTTTGGTTTGCGCTTAAATCTACATTCATCCTCTGCAATAGAATATTCTCAATAAGTCTCCATGTCAATATCAGCTTTTATCTCTTTTGTTAACTTTTCTATGTGTTAAGCGGTAACTGGGGTGTTTTGCTTGGCTGAGCATCTCGGTCTGCCCCCATTCTATCATTATAACTCGTGTCCCACCTCAAGGCTAAATGAGACAAATGGGACACTATAAAAAGGAATTATCTCAAAAACTACTGATATATTTTGTTATGGTGTTATTTAGTGATAAACTTGGGCCATGGCAAAAATAGAAACGGAAGTTTGGCCAATAGAAACAAAAAAGTATATAGAACACGCCTTAAATTTCAATTCGGAAGAAATGCGCCTACGTGAATTAGCAATATCTGAAGTTCCAGATGGTGCGATAGATATGCATACTCATATGGGACTGGCTTCATATTCAGCTGGTATGGATCCAGTATTTCTATCTCGTTTGGTATCAATTTACCCATATTTTTCATATGAAGATCATTTGAAGGTGCGGTCAGCTCTTTGGGATAATCGGAAAGATGTTAGACAGGTTGTTTTTACCTTTCCACTTAGAGGAATAGATTTCAGAGCAGGTAATCAATATATTGAAAAGATATGTGCAAAGGACGAAGCACTCATTCCATTTTTGACTGGTGATCCTTACGACAATAGGTACACATTGTCACAATTAGATAACCCGAATTGGAAAGGACTAAAGATGTATTCCAAATTAATGTGGGAGGAAGTTCATAGAATAGTCGACTTTTTTCCTTGGCCAGTTCTTGAGAAAACCAATGATTTAGGATTGCCGATAACACTTCACTTGCCTCACAATTTGATGTGGGATATTGATGAGCTTGTAGACCTAGCAAGAAGATATGAGAATATGACTTTTCTTATTGCTCATTTTGGTATTGCTCGAGGAAATAGAGAGGAAATAAATCGAGCAATAGCAATGACAGAAGATTCCCCCAATATTGTATATGAGACTTCTTTTTATGTGCTACCTGAAGTTATATCTGAAGCTTTGCGTAGAGTAGGCCCGCAAAGAATAGTATATGGATCGGATAGACCATTAGACCTAGTAAGAGCTAAGTTTGTTTTCGGCCAGAATGGTGAGGAGAGACTTATAACAGATTACCCCTACCATTGGGTAAACAAAAAGGAACAAGATAGTCTTCGTACAAAAATTGTCGTCGACCCAAGCGAAATTCCTAATATCTATTTCACCTCGTTATTTGCTTTGTTAGACGCTATCAAAGAAGTTTATCCTTCTTTTCAAGAACAACTTAGTGTTAAGCAAACTATTTTTGTAGATAATCCCAGTAGAATTTTAAAATTACTTTGAAATTTCTAAAACCTGAGCTGATAACATGGAACTGACGCAAACCAGAAAACATAAATTCTAATAGCCGGTACGTTGGGGACTCTGTAGCTACAATATTTTACCCAATTCATATCATAGATCATAATAGTAGTGTTACCCGTAAATTTAATTAAGATTTTAGAGCTTGATGTTGTAGACTTTAAATTCTAAACTATAGCTAGAAAAATGAAATTGACGGTTGATAAAATCCTAAAAAACTCGGATATAAGGAAACTAGGTTATATAAAAATCTGCAAACCCTTAGACCTAGGACTCGAGAGCCGAAACTTCCTATTAATTACTCCCTCTAACAAATACGTACTTAAATCTTATAAAAATACTTTATTAAATGAAGTCATTTTTGAAACCTCAATCCTTAGCCATTTAAAACGTTTCAACAATAAGTTCCCTTCGCCCATCAGAAAGGTTTTTTATATTAACTCTTTACCGTGTGTTCTCTACACATTCATTGAGGGGCGTGGCCTCGTGCCACATGATATTAATATCTCTACGTTACAAAAGGTAGCAGAGTTACAGGCATTAATACATAAAAACTTAGTCAATTTCATACCAGATGGTAACAGGGAAAGATTCTCAATATTTGATCTAAGTTTTGTAGACGACTTTAGATGCGATTGCTCGAGAGAGGATACATTGCTCATTAAAAATTGTAGAGATTGGCTAGTAACAAGACTGAATAGATTTAAAAGAAGTAATTTCCCCAAATCAATAATACATGAAGATTTGGAGATGGAGAACATTCTTGTCGATAGAAAGGGAGATGTCAAATTTATTGATTTTGGTGAATCGCATAGGGCTGAAGTGGTAAGTGATATAGCAATTACTATAAAGGAGTTAATTGTAAACAATTATGGAACTAACACCAACAATCTTATTGGAGCATATTTAGACGCATATGAGGTAAATAATCCGGTTCTGAATGTAGTGCAGCTTAAAGTGTTATATACTTTATTTGTTAGAAGAGGCTTGTTTATGTTTTCATATTTTCTAAATAAGCAAGCTAAAAATAAAGATCTATTTTTGAGCAGAAGAATCAAAATAGAAAGGAAGACACTCAAATTATTGTTGTTACCTAACGATTTAGAACAAAAAATAATTAGTTTTAAATTATGACTAGACTTAAAAAGAACGCAAAAGTTGGCCTAACACTAATGAAAATTGCCCCCTTTCATATCGGGCATAAGTATTTGCTAGACACCGCCCTACACGAAGTTGATCACTTAATTGCTGTTATTTATGATTGTCCAAATTTAACAGATATTCCCCTAAATGTTAGAGCAGGTTGGATCAGAAAACTTTATCCTCAAGTTGAAGTGATTGAGGGTTGGGATGCTCCAAATCAACATGAAGATACTTCTGAAGTGAAAAGAATGCAGGAACAGTATATAGCTGGTGTGTTAAAAGGTAGGAAAATTACTCATTTTGTTTCATCCGAATATTATGGGGAACACATGAGCAAGTTTTTAAATGCAATTAATTTTATTATTGATATGGACAGGAAAAAACTGCAAATATCTTCAACAATGATTAGAAGTAATCTTTATAAATATAGAAAGTTTATCCCAACAATCGTCTTGAAAGATCTTTTAACAAAAGTGGTTATCCTAGGTGCTCCTAGCAATGAAAATGAAAAGATTGTTAAAGAAGTTTCTCGTAGACTTGAAACAAACTGTTTTCCAGATATATCTGTAAAACACCTTTCTCAGAATAACTCTATTAAACCTAGTCGAGAGCTAGACTTTATAGACATAGCACAAAAAAGAAATATCCAAAGATCTAATGAGAAAATTATCCACGATGCTAATGAGTCAATAATTTATAGCTCCTCAATTCTTATGGATTATATATTATCAATGACTGTGAACAGAAAATACGATCAAAAATTACACGATCTTGCAAGAGAAGAAATATCAAACTATGATTTAGTATTTGTAAATTCAGATAAAACAAATATTATCAGTAAAAATTATGGAATTGAAAACACTTACATAAATAATCAGCTTTTTGGAAATTTGGTTGAAATGAAGATTCCTTATACATTATTAAAAGGTAATTTCGAACAAAAGGTGCAAACAATCGTTAATAAAGTTAAAATAGACATCAAATCTAAGAAAAAAATCTAAAAATGAATTATTTAAGTGGTGGGGTAAACTCACCCATACCTATTCCTAAAAATTTCCCAAATAATATTATTGCTGGGGAGGGTCCTTACGTAATAGACAAAAATGGTCAAAAATACATAGATATGTGGATGGGTTATGGTGCTCTTTTGTTTGGACACGCAGATAAGGAAATTATTCAAACGACTAGTAAGTGTTTAAAAAATGGCTGGTTCTTTTCATATCAAACTAAAATAGAGAAAGATTTTTCATCTGTTTTACACGATCTGATCCCTTGTGCGGAGAGAGTGCGTTTTGCTACCACAGGATCTGATGCTGTGGCTTATGCAATACGTGCAGCACGAGCTTACACTTCTAGGGATATGGTCTTATCTGTCGTTGGTGGATACCACGGAGTCCATGAAGCAATGATAGCAAGTGAAGGTATAGCTTTTAAAAATAAACCAGATTTAGTTCATTTTAATAACACCAAAGAATCAATAAAAGCCATAAAAACCAAAAAATATGCATGTATGATATTGGAGCCAATAATGGCAAATTCGGGTTGTACTCCACCATTACCAGGTTATCTACAGGCACTGCGAAAAGCATGTGATGAAACTAATACTGTTTTAATTTTTGATGAAGTGGTAACAGGATTTAGAATTAATCTAGGTGGTGCTCAGAAGAAATATGGTGTAACACCCGATTTATCAACGTTTTCTAAAGCTATTGCGTGTGGATTACCCTTATCTGTCGTGTGCGGAAAGGTATCGATCTTGGATAAATTTATTCCTACGGGTAATGTTTTTTTTGCTGGAACTTTTAATGCCCACCCCCTTTCTTTGGCAGTTGGTACTCTCGTAATTGAAATGCTTAGGGATGGTAAAATACACTCTCGGATCACTAAATTGGGAAATCGGTTGAGATCTTTTATTTCAAATTCTATTAATAAGTATGATCTTAATGCTTGTGTTCAGGGTACTGATTCAATGTTAACAGTAGCTTTTGGTTGTAAAGATTTTGTTCATGGTATCAGTAATGAAAAGTTCAATCAAAAAACTTATGATATATTTGTTAAGAAAATGGCTGAGAGGAAAATATTGTTTCCTCCACTACCAACAGAAACTGTTTTTCTATCCCCAGTACATGAAGCGGTGATTGAAAAAATAGAAAAAGCATTTGATGAAGTTTTTTTGGAAATAAAAAATTTGTGATAAATATCTATGGATAATCAAAAACTAAAAATATTGAAAGATCTTAATAAAACAATAGAGCTTGCTAAAGGTACAAAACTCTATAAGAATAAAAAACTCCATAAATTAAATTCACTAACTGAACTGTCAAAATTACCATTTACCTCAAAAGAAGATTTAAGGGATTCTTATCCATACGGAGGACTTGCTGTTCCACAAAGTGAAATTATAGAAGCTCATACGACATCTGGCACAACAGGTAAACCTACTCTTTCTTTTTTTACGAAAAAAGATCTCGCAGAAGGGTCCAAAGCTATTTCTGAAGCTTGGAGAACTTTTGGAATTAATAAAAAAAGCAAAGTAATGTTTATCATGAGTTATGGTTTATATAGTGGAGCGGCGTTGAATACTTATGCTATCCAGAGTATAGGAGCATTTGTTTTACCATCTGGTATACAACCTGTTTTGACTCAATTAAACTTCATGGTTGATTTTGAAATTGATACCATAATAGCTACCCCAGGTTATTTACTCTACCTCTATCAATGGATGAAAACAAATAAATTCGACCGCTCAAAACTTAAGTTAATAAGAGCAATTGCTGCTGGAGAAGTTTATTCAAATGATATTCGAGAGGATATAGAAAATAAACTTCAAATAAAAGTTTTCGATCATTATGGTTTGTGTGAAGTAAATACAGGAATAGCATATGAGTGTACAGAAAGAAAGGGGTTACATGTAATAGATGACTATGTTATTCCGGAAGTTGTTGATCCAAAAACCAATAAGGTTTTACCTGTTGGGGAATATGGTGAACTAGTCTTCACGAGTTTAAGAAAAGATGCATCACCAATAATTCGATACAGAACAAAAGACATTACCTGTATCATGCCTGGGAAATGCCCTTGTGGAAGAAGTAGAATAAGAATTGGTCGGATCAAATCAAGAATTGGTGAAACATTATTTATCAAAGGTTTAAAAATTGACCCATATGAATTAAGAGATTTTGTAAGAAAATACTTAGGCTCAAAGCTTTTTGCGGGTGATATTCAAATTATTATCAAAGAAAACGATATTAAATTCATACCAAAAATTCTAATGACTTTTGTTAAAAATGATCCAAAAGTTTTGAGGAATCTCCAGCTAAAAATTTATGAGTTTACAAAGGTGAAATTTCAGGTTAAAAATGTTCCGCAAGAATTCTTTAACAGAGAAAAAAATAATAAAGTTAAATTTATCGTTCATGAAAAATAGACAAAACGAAATATCAAGTTTGTGCAAAGATTTGCTTAATTGGATTAAGAAGAATAAAAATGCTTTATTACTCTTGAATAGTAAATGTTCTCAAGATACTGAATTTAGTATGAGTAATGATTTTGATTTTGTCTGTTCTGTACTAGAGTCATTTTATAAAAATAATCTTCATTTATTTAATCAAAGACTTAAACCTAAGGGAAAGGTGATAATAATTCTTTCTTACAACGAACCTATGACTATGTCCATAATTCCAGTTTTAAACGCTTTAGTTGCAGGTAACAAACTTACAGTAAGGCCCAGTTCTCGCGGTCGAGATATATTTAATTATATTTGGCGCGAAAGTGGAATAATTGATAAATACAAACTTGATTTAAAAATTCGGGAACAAGATAGTTTATCAGACGCAGAGCTTAAAAATACTCAAGCTTTATATTTTTTTGGAGGATATAAAAATGCAAAAAAGATGTCTATTTTGTGTTCGAAGTATTTTATAGAGTTTTATCCACAAATTGAAGCTGCAGATTTCAAGATTATCAAATATGATCATTCTGAAAATTTTGATATAAAACAAGATGTTGAAACAACTTTGAACGAAGCGTTTTCCCATAACGGTCAATCTTGCCAAAGAGTTCAAGGAGTTTTTGTTGCAGAAAGAGACTATAAAAAATATTCAGATAACATGTTAACTAGTTTTAATAAATTTTGCCATTCCTCAGAAATAAAAAATTATATATCAGAAAATTTAGATGTTGATAAGAAGATTATTAAATCTACAATTCTTGAAATTTCAAAATCAAAACCTATGAAAATAATAAAAGCCCCTACTAAATTAGGATTGCCAATATTAGTCCTTGATCCCAATCCTGCAAGTATTTTTGTTCAGTCAGCGTACTTTTTACCAGTTATATGGATAGCAAAGTATTCGTCTGAGAAGGAACTTCTTGAATATATCGGATTACGTCAATTTCATCTAGGAATAAATATTCAGTCAGACAATGAAGATTTCATTTCTAGAATTATCTCAAACACCAATTATACGAGATATACTGTTAATACTGATCATTCAAGAGTTAGACCAGAAGAGGGGTGGGGAGGAACATGGCCAAGTGGCTACACTGGTTATAGAAGTTGGATTGAACTTTTTTCTTATCCCTACGAAATTATTAGGAAGTGATTTCACTAATCTGAACGCTTTATTATTTCCCAGAAGTAATTTTTAACATATTAAGTGATCTTTTTCCTAATCTAATGATAAAATGACTGTTTTTATCTAACTTAACATTCTCTGTTTTTGGATCAATTGCTACACCGTTAATATAAAAGCCGTCTTGTTCGATTAACTTTTTTACACTAGTTTTACTTTTGGCTAGATTTGTTTCAACGAGTAGACCAATTAAGGTTTTAATGCTTATATCACCAGGTTCTAACTGGCGACTTAGTATTGACTTAGGAGCTTCCATTTTTTGAACTGTTTTTTGGAAGAATTTAGCAGCTTGATCGGCTGCATCTTCACCATCATATAGTTTAACAATCTCATGAGCCAGCACTTTTTTAAGTTCGATTGCATCAGCAGTTCCTTCGTGCAGTTCTTTTGTGGCTTTTTTTACAAATTCCATTGGAAAACGAGTAGCACACTCCATATATACAGGAATCAACGAATCGGAAATTTTCATCAATTGAACATATTTTATTTCAGGCTTATCGTTAATCCAGATACAATTACCTTTGCTTGTACTCATTTTGTCTCCGTCTAAACCAATCAATAGTAGTGTGGTCATATAATCCTGTGGAGGCATTCCGAATGCTTTTTGTACATCCCTTCCTTTTGTAAGATTGTATGTTTGATCGGTTCCTCCCAACTCAACATCTGCCTTAATCTTGACAGAATCATATGCCTGAAGTAGAGGATAAAAGGCCTCAGTAAAAGATACACTATCTCCACGTTTTATTCTTTTAGCAAAATTGTCTCTTCCGGAGGCCTCTTGTAGGGTTTGGCATGAAGTAAGTTTTAATAGAGTCTGTAGAGATATATTTTTTAGCCAATCAGCATTATGAACAAGTTCTAGTTTGGAAGTATCAAGAATTCTCGAGAACTGATTCATGTAATCTTTGATATTTTCAGCTATCTGTTGGGGAGTTAATCCTTTTCTTGCTCCAGGTTTATCTGAAGTGTCTCCTACTTGAGCTGTACCATCTCCGATAATTATAACTATTTGATGACCTAGATCTTGAAATTCCTTTAATTTTAAAAGAGTGGCTCCTCTGCCAACATGAAGCCTCGAGCCTGTTGGATCAATCCCAAGTTTAACTCTTAAAACAGTGTCTGGATCAAGTAGTCTTTCTCGTAAATGTTGACTATCAGCCACTTCAACCACACCCCTTGTCAAGAGCTCGTCTACTCTTTGTTCCAGTTCTTTACCTCTACTTATTTCACCCATACCTTCTTTATTATATGATATTAATGTTTCTTCGTTCATACAACTGACATTTTTGAGTATTTATACTTCCATTAATTGTCTTATGGGTATTTTAACAAAAATTATTACTATATGCTACAATCGATTCGTTCACATCAAATAATATGAAAGAAAATGGTCACCCAACTTTATCTGAAAGGGCCTTACTTTTTCCTGATAATCCGATCAGAGGATTAGAAGAACTTGCTATTCAGACAAGAGCAAAGGGTGTAGAAGTAATACCATTAAACATTGGATCTCCTGATACAACAACTCCAGAAGTGGTCTTATCAGCAATTAAACAGTTTGTAGATAAAAGTGTAAATATTGGTTATGGGCCTTCCTCTGGGGATTCTGAATTAATTAAGAAAAGATCTTTTTTTTATAAAGATCGATTGAATATAGATATTAGTCCTAAAAATATCTTGATTACTCAAGGAGCAAGTGAAGCTTTAGAGTTGGCTATTTTCTCAGTGGCTAATCCCGGTGACGAAATAATAGTGATTGAGCCTTTTTTTCCGAACTATAAAGCAATTGCTGAGAAATTTAATGTTGGGTTACGTGGTGTTACCACAAGAATAGAAGATGGTTTCCATGTTATTAAAGCTGGAGAATCACGAGAAGAATCACTAAAAAGAATCGATGAAGCTGTTAATTCGAGAACTAAGGCTATCCTTTGGAGTTCTCCAAGTAACCCGACAGGAGCTGTTTATGGAAAAAGTGAATTGGAACTATTGTATACAATTGCCAATAAACATAATTTATTTTTGATAGCCGATGAAGTTTATCGTCTTCTTATATTTAATGAAGGAGTTAAATCAAACGGCGTTGTAAGATCACCATCAATTTTTGATATTGTTCCTCAATCAGATAGAGCAAGGGTAATAGGTATCGACAGTTCTTCTAAGGAGATATCTTTTTGTGGTGGTAGGATAGGTTATCTTATTGTAGATGAATCGTTATCTCCAACAATATTGAAAAATGCCTCAATAAGGGCATGCCCAGCTATTTTATCACAAGAAGCTGTGAAAGAAATAGTTAATGTAACCCCTGATTATTTTTCTGGCAACCAGGAAGAATTAAAGAAAAGACGCGATTTTCTACATCAAGAATTATCTAATATGAAAAATCTGGGAGTGTCAGTATCTTCAAATCCACCGGAAGGCGCCTTTTATATAATTGTTGATTTGGGAAAACAAATATCGGCTGAAAAATTCTGTAAGTGGCTTTTGACTGATTTCACCGAAGAAAATGGTAGCAATGAAACAGTTTTACTTACACCAATGAGGATGAACACAGGAGGATTTTATTTAGACAAAAATACGGGTACTAGCCAAATAAGAATAGCATACGTAAGAAAAATGGATGAGCTAGTTAAAGGAATAGACATTCTCAAATTGGCTTTAGAAATATATTTAAAAAAAGAAGTTTCTTAAATTACTAATAGGGGGAGTAGGTTTTATCTTTCATGCTTTTGGTAGATATAATACATCATTTATTATATGTTTCACACAATCGTCTTACTCATAAGACCAATCCCATTTAGGTTCGTCAACTTCTTCTATCTTAAAAACTAGCATCCCGACCATGGTAAAAAGAATTGCTTTAATCATGGGTAAATTCACTAAATCTTTCAGTTAGTCTTTCATAAATTTCTTCCTTACCAATTATTGGTTTAGATGATTCAAGAAAATATTTGAATTTGTCTATTAGATGTTTGTGCAACTCATTTTCTGTTAGATGATAGAAATAGCTGTTATCAATAAAGTCAGCGGCTTTGATAACAACAGCATCTTTTCCAAAATTTATCGCTTTATCAACCTCTTCTTTATCTCTTTCATCTCTGTTTATAATCGAGGCATCAAAGGTTAATATTTGTACAATATCTGCAATTTTTTGTCTTTCTATTTCATCAATACCTAATACTACCAACACTGCATTAACAGTACCACTGCCTTCTGTGTCAAGCAGGGGGTAAGTGTGTGCCCCAGTTGGTTCAGTTGAGTCTTGTACTTTATGCAAACATCCTCTTAACTGACCAGTTACACAGTCAATTGCCTTAATACCAAATTTTACTTTTAAGGTGTTTTGGTCTTTGAGTGTTCCATAAAATGAAAAACTTTCTTTCATAATTAATGTTAATTGTTAATATTATAAGATATTGAACGAATTTTGGCAAATTCCTACACAAGCCAAAGAACAAGGAAAAATCTACAGGTAGTTACTGAAAAAGGAACGAGAAGGTTCTGGACCAGATCTAAATGATAGGAAATTAAGGTGATCAATGTACCCGCTTTTGTTTCCCATTAAATGACTTATTCGTCAACAGAAAAATTGAATTTCCGTTATTTCTTCAAAACAGTACGATTACATAATTAAGAGTACATTAGCGTATTACAGGATGATTTGGTCCGAATCCCATGTTGGGGATAGAAAAGGGATTCTAACGCCGACCTGGGTATCCAGCGACCATTTTATCTTAAATTTATCCCTATAACTTGCAAAAAAGGCCTGTTTCAGGCATTTCTCCGGACTATGAGTGTGTGGTACGAGAGTCTGACTATAAAAATAGCGGTTTTGGAGGTGTTATTGGGCTATTCTAGGCACCACGGTAACTGGGGTGCTTTGCTTGGCTGGGGGACAGGGATTTGCACCCCAATAGGCAGATCCAGAATCTGCAGTCCTACTGTTAGACGATCCCCCAAGATAATATGCGTATTTTACACTAATTTGGGTAAGAAGAGAAAAAATCCAACAACAACTGATGCAATAGCACTAAGAAGAACTACTGCTGATGAAATGTCTTTAATAACTCTGGCTTCTTCTGAAATTTCCTTTGAGTTCATATCTACTAATTTTTCAACCATTGTATTTACTAATTCTGAAACAATTACAAAAAAAATTGTTAAAATTAAAATTGATAATTCTACTTTTGTAAATTTTAAATAAATTGCTAAAAATATGGCAATTATTGAAGCTAAAAAATGAAATCTTAAGTTTGGTTCAGATTTTAAAGCATCGTGAATTCCATTAAAAGCAAACTTAAAACTTTTTTGCATACTTTAATTAGTATATCATTAAATAAGATGATTACATTTTTGGCAAGTATTTTAATATGGCTAATGTTTTTTGGTTTAATTGTTCTTTGGATAATTGATGGAAAAATTAAAAAAGAAACAGTAATCCACGCTATCTTTTCTTGTTTTTTGGCTTGGGTGGTAACAGAAGCAATTAAAGCTTTTTTCCCAACATTAAGACCATTTCAAGTTCAGGATTTAGTACCATTAACACTAACGATTCCTGGAGATGGTGCATTTCCTTCAACTCATACCGCAATTGCTTTTGCGTTATCGATAACAATATTTAAACATGACAAAAAAATTGGAGTTTTATATCTTGTAATGGCAGGGCTTGTAGGTATTGCAAGAATCATAGCCCATGTCCATTATCCTATTGATATTATGGCTGGAGCAGTCATTGGAGTTGTTATTTCAGGCTTGACATCTAGCAAACACTTTGTTAGACTGCTAAATCGATGAGAACAGTACCAATAATACCAATTAGAGGCTCAGTAGTTTTTCCCCATACGGATACCTTGTTGTCCTTTGCACGTTCAAAATCTGTCACTGCGGCAGATGAAGCTTTTACCAAAGATAGGTTGGTTGCAATTTTCACTCAAAAAGATTCAAGAATTGGAGATCCTGAAAAAGAAGACCTTTTTGAAATAGGAACTATTGCAACAATTACTCAAATGATGTCTGTTGAAGATGGTGTTCATGCTTTAGTTAGGGGTCAGGCAAGAGTTAGACTTTCAGAAATAGTTTCAAGAGCTCCTTTTTTGGTTGGGACTGTTGAAGAACTACCTGATATTGTAGATGAATCATCAGAAGTAATTGCATTATCAAGAAATTTAGCAGAAACATTTAAAAAGGCACTTATGTTAGGTAAGACTGTTGAAATAATTTCTGTTGTTAAATTAATTTCTGAGACTTCAAATCCGTCAGAATTAACTGATCAAATTGCTACAGTTTTAGATATTAAACCAATTGAAAAACAAGAAATACTTTCTACTTTTCCATTAATTTCAAGAATGAAAAAAGTTCACGAACTTCTTTCAAAGGAAATAACTATTTTAGAAATTGAAAAAACCATATCATCAAAAACTCAAGAACAGTTTGATGAAATTATGAAGAAAAATATTCTTCGTGAGAGGAAAAAGGCAATTAACAAAGAATTAGGAGAAGCTGATGAAAAAGAGGGAGAAGTAGGTTCTGAAGAAGTAAAAGAATACAAGAAAAAAATAGCTGATGCCAAAATGCCTAAAGAAGTGGAAGAAAAAGCTTTAAAAGAACTTAATAAATTATCAAAGATGAGCTCTTTTAATCCTGAATCAGGTTTTTTAAGAAATTATTTAGATTGGCTCTGTGAAGTTCCTTGGAGTGTTGTCAGTCCTAATAATGTATCTATTAAAAAAGCAGGCAAGGTAATGGAAAAAAGGCATTATGGATTAGATAAGACAAAGACGAGAATACTGGAATATCTTTCTGTTATGAAACTTTTGGAAGAAAGAAAAAAGAAAGGCAAGGATAGTAATTTTCAACCAACAATATTATGTTTTATTGGTCCTCCTGGAGTTGGGAAAACTTCAATTGGAAGAGCAATAGCTGAAGCAATGGGAAGAAAATTTGCGAGAATATCTTTAGGTGGTATACGAGATGAGGCAGAAATAAGGGGTCACAGAAGAACATATGTAGGAGCACTTCCTGGAAGAATTATTCAAGGAATTAAAACTGCGGGAACCCGAAATCCTATATTTATGTTGGATGAAATTGATAAAGTTGGAGCAGATTTTAGAGGTGATCCAAGCTCAGCTCTTCTTGAAGCTCTTGACCCTGAACAAAATAAAGAATTTTCAGACCACTACCTAGAAGTAAACTTTGATTTATCTGATGTCTTTTTTATAGCAACAGGTAATGTACTAGACACTATTCCATCTGCACTTAAAGATAGAATGGAAGTAATACAATTTGCAGGTTATACAGAAGAAGAAAAATTTGAGATTGCAAATAGATTTATTTGGCCAAAACAACTTAAAAATCATGGGCTTGAAGACTCTAAAATTAAAGTTACTGATAAAGCCTTAAAGTTAATTATTTCTCGTTACACAAGAGAGTCGGGCGTAAGAAATTTAGAAAGAAATTTAGCTACAGTGTTAAGAAAGATTGCAAGACTTGTTGCAGAAAAAAAGAAATATCCGCGAATAATTAAAGAAAAACAAATAAGACAATACTTAGGATCCAATAAGTTTTCATCTTTAATTGCCGAGAAGAAAAATGAAATTGGAATGTCAACAGGACTTGCCGTAACCTCAGTGGGTGGAGAGATTTTATTTATTGAAATTTCTTTAATGCCAGGAAAAGGCAGACTTACATTAACGGGGCAATTAGGAGATGTTATGAAAGAATCAGCACAGGCTGCATTTACTTGGACAAGATCAAATTATAAACTTTTAGGATTAAAACCAGATTTTTCTGCAAAATTAGATGTCCATATACATGTTCCTGAAGGAGCAGTACCTAAAGATGGACCATCCGCTGGAACTGCAATAACAACAGCACTTGTATCTGCACTTACAAAAACTCCCGTTAAAAGAGAGGTTGGAATGACTGGAGAAATTACACTTCGCGGTAATGTTATGGAAATTGGAGGAGTTAAAGAAAAAACAATTGCAGGTCATAGAGCAGGATTAAAAACAATAGTTCTGCCTAAAGAAAATCAAAAAGATATGGAAGATGTGCCAGAAAAAGTTAAAAAAGATATTAATTTTGTCTTTGCAGAAAAAATTGAAGATGCTTTAAAAGTTGCCCTCACCAAATGGCCAATTGTGGTAAAATAACCTCATTGACCCCATCGTCTAGTGGTCTAGGACACTTGGTTCTCATCCAAGAGATCGTGAGTCCGAATCTCACTGGGGTCACAAAATCAAAATAGAATAAAAAGTCCTACTTTACGACTAAATTGCAGGGTCAGACCCTGCAATGTCTAGGTTTATCCGTAGCTATATTTTACTTCAAATGGGTATTAAAAGATGACCGAAATAATGATAGTATATAGATAATGATTAAATCAAAAGCTTGGAATTGGAACATAGCTTCTGCCCCACAATGGGAAGAACCAGCGCCGGAAGTCTTTCCACTTTTAAGAAGGTGGCAAAAACAAGGCTTTAAGAAGTTATTAGATTTGGGTTGCGGTATTGGAAGACACTCGATATTATTTTCGGAAAATAACTTTGAGGTTGATGCTTGCGACCTTTCAGCAGAGGGCATTGATAAACTTAATATACTAGCTACAAAAAACAGTTTAAGTATGTCTACAAAAGTTTGCGATATGCTTTCCCTTCCTTATAGCGATAAAACATTCGATTGTCTAATTGCTTTCCACGCCATTTACCATTCCGACGATGAAGGTATTCAAAAAACCATAAGTGAAATTAAAAGGATATTAAAAAGTGGTGGAGAAGCTTTTATAACTTTTAATTCAAAAAATAATTCCGCTTTCAAAAATCCTGATAACAAGCATTTATCTGATAGCACGATTGTAAAAATACAAGGTCACGAAGCAGGTATTCCACATTACTATGCCAGTAAGCAGGATGTCGAAAATTTACTTAAAGATTTTGAAATAATTGAATTTTCTTATAAAGAAGAATACTTGTTAGACCAAGATTATACTGGCGCTCATTACTATGTTCTCTTAAAAAAATGAGTGCGAGTTACTGTCACGGTAATTTGTTAGGCACCCGTTGTTTCTAAATTCACTGAATGGTTTTGATATACTCTGAATTAGTTGACTTTTGGAAGTAACAGAGTTAAGATAAACACCTAATATGAATATTTTTTCCAACAAATATATTAAAATCAGCCTTATTAAGGCTATTTAATTTGTTGGGAGAACTATTTATTAAATCTCTCCCAAGTTAAGGGGAGATTATTTTTTTGCAATCATGACAAAACAAATACAACTTACAGAAAAAGGATTTGAAGCACTTAAAAAAGAGCTTGAAAGGTTATTGAAAGTCAAGCGACCAGCTTTGGTTGATAGGCTATCTAATGCTCGTTCCCAAGGAGATCTTTCTGAAAATTCTGATTATCAAAATGCAAAAGAAGAGTTAGAATTTTTGCAAGGAAGAATAGAAGAACTTCAATTAGTAATTAAAAATGCAAAAGTAGTTAAAGATACTAATAATGGAAACAATGTCGGAGTTGGTACAAAAGTTACAGTGCGTGTTAATGGAGTTAAAAATACTTTTGAAATAGTTGGTGAATGGGAAGCAGATATGACAAATAAAAAAATTAGTCATGCTTCACCGTTAGGGTCAGCTTTGGTTGGTAAAAAAGTTGGTGAAAAATTTGAAGTTACGGCTCCCGTAGGCAAGATATTATATGAAGTGGTTGCTATAGACTAACACTCGCCATATAATTACTTCAAATGGAAGAAACAAAAAATGTTCGTGAAGAAAGACTTGAAAAATTAAATAAACTCAAAGAACTTGGAATTGATCCTTATCCTTCAAAAATAACACTTAGTGGAAAACACATTTCAGTTACAACTGCTCGTGATCTGATGGACAAAAAAGTTTTGGTTGCTGGAAGAATTTGGTCAATTAGAGTTCACGGTGGGGTAACATTTGCCGATTTAAAAGATGGATCAGGTCTAATTCAATTATTTTTTCAGAAAAAAGTACTTAATGATAAATATAATATCTTAAAATTAATTGATACTGGAGATTTTTTAGCAGTTTCAGGAACAGTAATTAAAACTCAAGCAGGTGAAATATCAATACTTGTAGATGATTTTCAAATTTTATCTAAATCAATTAGACAACTTCCTAGTATTTGGTATGGGTTAAAAGATACTGAAGAAAGATATAGACAACGATATGTTGATCTATTATTAAATGATGAATTAAAAGAATTATTCAAGAAAAAATCAGTTTTTTGGAATAGTATGAGGCAATTTTTGATTGAGAAAGGATTTTTAGAAGTTGAGACTCCAGTTTTGGAAAATACGGTAGGCGGAGCAGATGCAAATCCATTTACTACTCACCACGGGGCATTAGATATTGATTTATATTTAAGAATTTCAATGGGTGAACTTTGGCAAAAAAGATTAATGGTTGCAGGATTTGATAAAACTTTTGAAATTGGAAGACAATTTAGAAATGAAGGGTTAAGTCGTGAGCATCTTCAAGATTATACTCAAATGGAATTTTATTGGGGTTATGCTAATTATGAAGACTCTATGGCTTTAGTTGAGGAAATGTATAAATTTGTAGCAAAAGAAACCTTTGGGAAATTAAAATTTGAAATAGCGGGAAAGAAAGTTGATTTAGAAGGAAAATGGAAAAAAATTGATTATACAGAAACTATAAAAGAAAAAACTAGAACCGATATTGTTATTGCTACAGAGAAAGAACTAAAAGAAAAATTAAAATCATTAGAAATAAAATATGACAATAATATAACAAAAGCAAGACTTATAGACATACTTTGGAAGCATGTCAGAAAAGAAATTGTTGGACCAGTGTTTTTAATAGGTCATCCAGTTGAAGTGTCTCCACTTGCCAAAAGAATGATTGATAAACCAAATAATGTTGAAAGATATCAAGTAATAATTGCAGGCAGTGAGATGGGTAATGGTTATTCAGAACTTAATGATCCAATTGATCAAGCAGAAAGATTTGAAGAACAACAAAAACTTCGAGATGAAGGAGATCCTGAAGCTCAAATGAATGACTGGGATTTTGTAAGAGCATTAGAATATGGTATGCCTCCTGTTTCTGGATTCGGGGTTTCAGAAAGACTTTTTTCTTTCCTTGTTGACAAACCTATTAAAGAAACTGTATTATTTCCTTTATTAAGACCTGAAAAAATATGAAATTAATTAAAGCGAAGATTTTAACTGCTGAACAAGCAAAAGAAAAGATTCTAGGAATTCGAATGGGAATGATTCATTGTGCAATTGAATCAGTTGCAGTTTCAATATTGGCTTTACTTTTATTTATTGGAGCACCATCAGTTTTTCCAGAAATAATTAATCCTTATCTTCCATCTTCTTTAAAAATTATGCAAGCAATTGTTGCTGTCCCTGCAATTTTATGGATACTAACAATTTTATGGAATGCATTTAATTATTTTAGAATCTATAAACTTCAAAAATCACTCTCATCTAAAAAATGATTTCTAGGGAAGATGCATTTAATTTAGTTACTTCTTGGACAGAAAACAAAAATTTGATTAAACATATGTTTGCTGTTGAAGCTGTAATGGGAGGATTGGCTAAGTATTTTGGTGAGGATGAGAGTCTATGGAAGGTAGTTGGTTTGATCCATGATGCTGATTATGAGAAATATCCAGATAAACACCCCAAAGTTTTAATTCATGAATTGGAAAAAAGACAAGAAGATCCAATAATAATTAATGCAATTAAATCTCATGCTTGGAATTACAATGGAATGGATCAGATACCTAAAACAAAATTAGAGTGGAGTTTGTATTGCTGTGACGAGTTAACTGGATTAATAGTAGCTGTAGCGCTGATTCGTCCTGAACGAAAATTATCAGCTGTAACAGTTGATAATGTTTTGTCCAAATGGAAAAAGTTAGATTTTGCAAAAGGAGTGGAAAGAGGAAATATTGAAAAGTGTGAAGAAAAATTAGGAATTAAACTACCTGATTTTATCCAAATTGTATTAACTTCAATGCAAAATATTTCTGAAGATTTAGGACTTTAATTAATTTCCACGGTCACTTGCTTCACGGATAGATTCTACAATTCTTTTATGGCCAAGATATTTTAAAAGAGTTTTGGCATATTTTTTAGCTTTTACTTCACCAGTAACAACCTCACATGTTTCGATTGGAAAAGTATGAGCGAATTTTTGTCCAGTATCGTTCAGTACTACAATTTTTTCTCTGCCAGTCATTCTTTCGATAAAATTTGCTCGTTTACAAACAAAGCCATATGCTGCACATTTATCACAATTTTCTATTGACATGGCTGTATTATAATTCTTTTTGCGGTATAATCAAGATGTATGTTAGATATTAAATTTATTAGGGAAAATGTTGACTTGGTAAAAAAAGCCACAAAAGACAAGGCTTTTGATGAAACTGTTGTGGATAAACTTATAAAGGTAGATGAAAACAGAAGAAAATTAATTCAAGAAACTGAAGAATTACGTGCAAAAAGAAACAAACTAACAAAAGATGATATTGATGAAGGTAAAAAACTCAAAGTAGGAGTAAAAGAAGTTGAGAAAAAATTAAAAGTGGTCGAAGAAGAATATAATGAACTTTTATGGAAAGTTCCAAATATTTCATCACCAAAAACCCCAATTGGAAAAAATGAAAAGGATAATGTTGAAATTAAAAAGTGGGGTATTCCAACCAAATTTTCTTTTAATCCAAAAGACCATTTAGAATTAGGAAAAAATCTTGGAATTTTAGATTTTGAAGCAGGATCAAAAGTTACAGGTTCCCAGTTTTATTTTCTATATGGCGACGGAGCGATGCTTGAGTTAGCTCTTACTCAATATGTCTTTGAAAAATTATCAAATCAAGGTTTTCTACCTGTAATCACCCCAGACCTTGCGAAATCTAGATATTACTTAGGTACTGGCTATGCCCCAAAAGGTGATGAAGCACAAACATATACAATAGAAAATGAGGATTTAGGGCTAATTGCAACAGCGGAAATAACATTAGCAGGAAGTCATGCAGATGAAATCATTCCAGAAAGTATATTACCTTTAAAATATGTTGGTTATTCTCATTGTTTTAGACAAGAAGCAGGATCATATGGAAAATATTCAAAAGGATTATATAGAGTTCATCAATTTTCAAAAACAGAAATGTTTATTTATAGTAAGCCTGAAGATTCGGACAGCTTGCATGAATATATTTTACAAATGGAAGAAGAAATATATCAGGAATTGGAATTACCGTACAGAGTTCTTGAAATGTGTACAGCAGATCTTGGTGCAATGGCTGCAAGAAAATTTGATATTGAAGTTTGGATGCCAGGACGTGATGATTATGGTGAAGTTACCTCTACCTCAAACTGTACGGACTATCAAGCAAGAAATTTAAACATAAAATATAAAAAGAAAAATGGAGAGACAGAATATGTTCACATGTTAAATGGAACTGCTGTTGTAATGTCTCGTGTCCCAATTGCAATTTTGGAAAATTATCAGAATGAAGATGGATCAGTAAATATCCCCAAAGTTCTTCAAAAATGGATGGGGAAAGAAAAAATTGAAGTTAAATGAAATTTTTAAAATCTGAATTTATTCGAACTTATAATGTTACAAAGTGGGTACTTTCTATATATTTTAAGAATTACCCTATTTTAGTATCTGTTTTTATTACAACTGAACTTGTATTAGCACTGGGTAATTTGTTAAATGCATATATTATTGCTTTGGTAACAGATAAAGCAATTCAGGTTGCTCAATCAGGGGCAGTAAAAATCATCGACTTTATACCGATAATAGCTTTGATCATTGGATTATATATATTTTTGGAAACTTTAAGAATCATTAATAGATATGTTTGGAGAATGATTTCATATAAAGATATGTTTTTACTTCGAAAAATGCTTGCGGAAAGGCTTGCTTTCTTGGGGATTCAGAATTTGGAAAAACCTGAAATATCTAATAAGTCACAAAGATTTAGTGAAGAGATGGGTAATATCTCTGGAAATTTACAAACTATTATAGGCATCTTTTCTAGTTTCTTTGCATTCATCTCCGCTGGAATAGTTTTGATAAATACAATTCCGTTTGTTGCAATGATGTTTACTGTGACAATGATTTTCAAACTAATAGTTAATCAAAAATATATTAGACAACTTTGGGTAGTAAATAGGGATTCTACAGAGGAAAGAAGAAAGACGTATTCTTCGCTAAATACTTTATCAAACCCCTCGTCTCTAAAAGAACTTATACTTTCTCAAGGAACTAGGTATCTACATACTAAAACCAATAATTATATTGATTGGGTTGTTGGTAAGGTTTCAGATATTAGGAAAAAGTGGTCGTCATGGCAGTTTATAAATTTAATATTAGACTCTACTGTTTTTGGATATGGAATAATCATAATTTTACAGAGACTGGTTGAAAAAATTATTAGTATTGGTCAGCTAACATTTGAGATTAGATCATTAAGAATATTTTCTGATTCCTTTAGTAATTTTACAGGTAATATTGTAAGTTTGCGAGAAAATACAGTTAGAATTGGTGATGTCATGGAGTTATTTACTGAATATGACACGGAAAAAGATGGTGAGGTGAAATTGAAAACTATTGCTCCTTCAATTTCATTTTCTAATGTTTCGTTTAAATATCCAAATTCAGATAAATTGATATTTAAAGGTATTGAATTAAACATCAAACCAGGAGAGAAAATTGCGATAGTAGGAGAAAATGGAGCAGGTAAAACAACTCTTGTAAAATTAATCTGTAGAATTTACAGGGTATCCGGCGGTGAAATAAATTTAAATAATATAAATATAAATGAAGTTAAGATTTCTACATGGTATAAAAATTTAGCGATTCTTTTCCAAGATTATACACAGTACATGCATTTGACTGTAAAAGAAAATATCGAAATTGATAGTATAGATAAAACAACAACTACCGAATCTATATTAAGATCGTTAAAAAAAGCTGATGCAGAATTTTCTATAAAATATAAAAACGGTATTGACCAAATTTTAAGTGAAAGGTATAAAGATGGAATAAGACCATCAACAGGACAATGGCAAAAGATTGCAATTGCAAGAGTTTTCCATCGTGATTCACCTGTTTTAATTTTAGATGAACCAACTGCTTCAATTGATGCAGTAGCTGAAGCTGCAATTTTTGATAATATTTATAAATTTGCAAAGGATAAAACAGTTATTATTATTTCTCATAGATTTTCAACAGTTAGAAATGCAGATAGAATAATAGTGTTAGATAAAGGGAAAATTGTTGAACAGGGAAGTCATGATGATTTATTAAAAAATGATGGAAAATATGCACACGCTTTTAAACTTCAGGCAAAAGGATATCAATAACACATGTTAGGAACTAAAATTTTGGAAGAGAGGGAATCAAAATATAATGGGCATTTAAAAGTTGTTAAGACTTTGGGAATGGGGACTTATATTCAAGCTCGTGGGTTTACCCCGATTAAATCGGGGCTAACACAATCTGGTGGTATCGTTGAGACGATATGGAAATCTACACTAAAACAAATTAAAGATAACTGCGAGAACATACTAATATTAGGTTTGGGTGGTGGAACACTTGCAAAATTACTTAGGAAAAAATATCCAAAGGCAAAAATAACAGGGGTGGAAATAGATCCAATTATGATTGAACTTGGTAATAAATATTTGGATTTAGATAAATATAATATTGATATTAAAATAATTGATGCATTTGATTTTTTGAAAAAAAACAAGCAAAAATACGATTTAATGATAGTGGACACATACCTAGGAGACAAAGTGGTAGAAATTGCAGGGTCAGACCCTGCAATGGGCGAAATCACGGTATTTAATAGACTGTATTTTGGTGATAAAAGACCAGACACTGTTCGATTTGGAAATAACCTAGAAAAAATATTCAAAAAAGTTACATGGTTTTACCCTGAAGCAAACCTCATGTTCATTTGTGAGACGTAAACTGTTAGAATATATGTTCAAGTATGTTTAAAAACTTATTCAAATTTTTAGATTTAAATCAAAGAGAGGTTGATAAATTAAGTAAAACTGTTGCCTTAATCAATGCTTCTGAATCAAAGTTCAAAAAAACAAAGTTAGAAGACTTTGGCAAAGAAACTGATAAGCTAAAAAAGTTAGTTTCTAGTGACCAACAACTAGAGTCTGTCCTTCCTTCTGCATTTGCCTTAGCTCGTGAAGCTTCCTTACGAGTTTTAGGGCAACGACATTATGATGTTCAATTAATGGCAGCCGTGGCTCTTTTTGAAGGTAAAATAGTTGAACAAAAAACAGGTGAAGGTAAAACATTATCAGCAGTTCCTGCATTATATTTAAGGGCATTAAGTGGCAAAGGAGTACATCTTGTTACGGTCAACGACTTTTTAGCAAGACTTGGAGCAGGTTGGAATGCACCAATTTTTGAGAAACTAGGATTAACTGTTGGCGTTATAACACAAGAAAATAAATCTTTTACGTACGACAGTACGTTTATTGATAACACTCATGGTGATGAAAGACTGGCCCATTTAAAACCATGTAGTAGAAAAGAAGCATATGCGGCCGATATCACATATGGAACAAATAATGAATTTGGTTTTGATTACTTAAGAGACAACATGGTACAAAGTTTAGGTGAAATGGTTCAACGAGAACATTATTTCTCAATCGTTGACGAAGTTGATTCAATCTTAATTGATGAAGCAAGAACTCCTCTTATAATTTCAGCACCAGACACTGAACCAACTCAAAAGTATTATCAATTTGCTCAAATTGTAGATAAGTTACAGCTTGATACAGATTTTAAAATTGACGAGAAAGCAAAAAGTGCTTCTTTAACTGAAACTGGAATTAGTAAAGTTGAGAAGATACTTGGTGTAGATAATTTATATGAAAAAGATTTTGAAAGTATTCACCATATTGAAAATGCTCTACGTGCCAGAAGCCTTTATCTAAAAGATAGAGATTATGTAGTTAATGATAATGGAGTAACAATAGTTGACGAATTTACAGGAAGACTTATGGTTGGTAGAAGATGGAGTGATGGTTTACATCAAGCAGTTGAGGCAAAAGAAGGTGTGGTAATTCAACAAGAAAGTAAAACTTTAGCAACCATTTCATTTCAAAATTACTTCAGAATGTATGAACATTTGTCAGGTATGACAGGAACTGCAGTTACTGAAGCTGAAGAGTTTAAAAAAATATACAAACTTGACGTTGTAGCAATTCCAACAAACAGGGAAAATGTCAGAATTGATGAAGGAGATTTAATTTACAAAACGCTTTCAGGAAAATATAGTGCAATTGTAAATGATATAGAAGAAAAATATAAAAGTGGACAGCCAGTTTTGATTGGTACTACTTCAATAGATAAAAACGTAATAATTTCTGATCTTTTAAAAAGGAGAAAAATTCCACACAACGTATTAAATGCTAAAAACCATGAAAGGGAAGCTGAAATTATAGCCAATGCAGGAAAACTTAAAGCTATAACAGTTGCAACTAATATGGCTGGTCGTGGTGTTGACATTATTTTAGGTGGAGCAGTGCCTGAATTAAAAAAAGATGTTGAAAAGTGGGAGAGAGCTCATCACGATGTCATAAATGTTGGAGGACTTCATGTTGTTGGAACTGAAAGACATGAATCAAGAAGAATTGACAATCAGTTAAGAGGGCGTGCAGGAAGGCAAGGAGATCCTGGTTCATCGAAGTTTTATCTTTCTTTAGAGGATGATTTAATGAGAATTTTTGGAGGAGAACAAATAAAATCATTGATGGATAAATTATCAATTCCTGATGATCAGCCGATTGAAAATTCACTAGTAAGTAAAGCTATAGAACAATCACAAGTTAAAGTTGAAGGATTCCATTTTGATACTAGAAAAAGATTGGTGGAATTTGATGATGTTGCCAATCAACAAAGAGAAATTATATATAAGTTAAGAAGAAAAGTTTTAGAAAGTACCAATCTAAAAGATGAGATATCAGAAAAATTAGGTATTCATGCAGGGAGAATAACACAAAGTGAAGTAGAGAGAGTTGATTTTGATTCGGTAGTGGCTGGATTTTTAGAAGTTATACCTTTTGATCCTGATTCAACAAAGAAGTTTAAATTGGAACTTAAAAAAAGAGAAACTCCACAAGCAGTAGAAGAATTTATTGAAAAAGTTTTTTCTGATATGTATAAATCAAGAGAAGAGCAGGTGGGGCCTGAAACTATGCGTCAAATTGAAAAGTATGCATATTTAGGATCAATTGATCATCATTGGATTGAGCACATTGATACAATTGATGATTTAAGGGGTGCAATTGGGTTACGTGCCTATGGCCAACGCGATCCATTAGTTGAATTTAAAGGTGAAGCATATGAGATGTTTGAGAATTTAAATATTAGAATTAATGAAGAAATAGCAAGAAGAATTTTTAGAATTGGAGTATCAGAGAAACCACAAGAAATACCAGTTAATTTAATGAGAGAAAATGTTGATACAAAAGACGGAACTGGATTGTCCGAATCACCGTCCACTGTTCACGGTTCACAGTCCACTGCGACCAAACTTGGTCGCAACGACCCATGTTTTTGTGGAAGTGGTAAAAAATGGAAACACTGTCACTATCCAAAAGTTGGGTAAAATTATGATTAAAAAAATTAATTTCAATAATTCTAAAGGAGACAAGTTGGTTGGGGCTCTTCATGTTTCAAAAAAGTCAATGAAAAAGGCAGTAATAATAGCTCACGGATTTACTTCAAACAAAGATCGCCCTCGACACATAAAATTGGCTCAAACCCTTTCTAACGAAGGTATAGCTGCGTTTCGAATTGATTTTGGTGGTTCTGGAGAAAGTTCTGACAGAAAAATAACAATAAAAGCGGAGATTGACGATTTGTTGTCTGCAATCAATTTATTGAAAGAAATGGATTATTCTAAGGTAGGGGTTCTTGGCGAAAGTCTGGGGGGAATTGTAGCTCTTGAGGCATATAATTCAGACATAAAAGCAATGGTTCTTTGGGCACCCGTTACTATATCGAGAGATAAATATAAAGATTTAACAGATGAACAGATAAATGATGTTAAAATAAAAGGTTTTTATATTAGAAATAAAGATGATAGAAAATTTAAAATACCAAATGAGTATTTAGAAGAGTTGAAAAAGATCAATAGAGAACAAGTATTAGATAAGGTTAATATCCCAGTTATGATAGTTCATGGAACTGCTGATGATTTAATTCCTCTAAAGGACTCACAAGAGGCAATTAACTTACTTCCTAAAGGATCAAAATTGGAAGTGATTGATAATTGGGAACATGGAGATCATAAAATGGATGAAAGTATGGATATTATAATCCCAAAAACAGTAAATTGGTTTAAAACACATCTCAAATGAAACTATTTTTCAAAAACAGGTTCAAAGAACTTGATTATGATACTGAGCAAACTGACACATGTTTTTGTGGAAGTGGTAAAAAATGGAAACACTGTCACTATCCAAAAGTTGGATGATAGCTATGAAAACAATTAATACAATTCAGTTATCTAATAGTTTTATTAAATTATTAGAATCCTTAAATGAAAACGATTTAAAAATACAAGTCAATGACAATTGGACGGTAAAAGATGTAATTACTCATTTAGTAGATTGGGAAGAAGAATCTACAAAGCAGTTACCCTTGTCTTGGAAATTTCATAAAAAACCATGGTTTATGACAAACAATGATGATTTCAAAGATTTTAACTCCGAATCTCTTAAAAAATATAAAAACATGTCAAAAAAGCAACTAATTTCAGAATGGAAAAAATGGCAGTCTTTATTGCAAAAAGAAATTGACAAGATTGGTGAAGAAAAATTAAGGTCAGATTACGATTTTTTTGAGTGGGTATTTGATGAAGGAGGGCAGAATCATTATTTTGAGCATTATGATCAAATTATGAAAGCATTAATTTATAAAAACAAATAGTTGACTTCGGTGATAATTCGTATTATTGTTAATTAATGGCTGATACTCAAATAGCATTGTTCAGAAACAAGGGAATTAGAAAAACTACATATAAAGGAGAATGGTACTTTGTAATAATTGATATTATTTCCGCCCTGACTGATTCAGTTCAACCTTCTGGATATATAAAAGATATGCGTAGAAGAGATCCAGAATTGTCCAAAGGGTGGGGGCAAATTGCCACCCCCCTTTTGATAAATACAACTGGTGGCAAACAGAAGATGAATTGTGCTTCAACTGAAAGTATTTTGAGAATTATTCAGTCAGTACCTTCACAAAAGGCAGAACCAATGAAAAGATGGCTTGCCAAGGTCGGATTTGAAAGAATACAAGAAATTGAAGACCCAGAACTTGCAACAAAAAGAACAAGATATTTATATAAAGCAAAGGGATATCCTGATTCTTGGATAGAAAAAAGAATGCGTGGAATTATAATTCGTGAAGAATTAACAAATGAATGGAAAAGTAGAGGAATTGAAAAAGATTTAGATTACAAAATATTAACTTCTGAGATTTCAAAAGCTACATTTGGAGTAACACCGAGTCAATATAAAAAGTTGAAAGGCTTAAAACGTCAAAACTTGCGTGATCATATGGATGATTTTGAATTAATTTTTACAATGCTTGGGGAAAGATCAACGACTGAGATACATAAAGTTGAAGATTCAAAGGGATTTACAAAACTTAAAAAAGATGCAGAAGAAGGTGGAGAAATTGCAGGAGTTGCAAGAAGAAAATTGGAAAAAAGAATAAAAAGATCAATCGTTACAAAACAAAACTTCCTTCCAAAATAATATTTTTTTGTGGTAGTATAAGCAATGCAAGAAGAAAACAAATTTAATATATTTTCATTTTTGGGCTATTTCGTAGTTGTTGGTGTTGTTTCCTATGGTCTTATTTATTTTTTAAAAAGTAAAGTAGTTGAAATAGCTCCACAAAATGTTTCTGCTATTGCAGAAAGTACCCCAATAGTGGAAAATATTGCTACAGAAAGTAGTAAACCCATGGAACAAGACGTAACAGAATTAAAAATAGAGGATTTAGTAGTTGGAACTGGTGCAGAAGCTGTTTCTGGGAAATTAATTACTGTTAACTATACAGGTACATTAATTGATGGAACTAAGTTTGATTCCAGTAAAGATAGAGGCGAACCATTTGAATTTACCTTAGGAGCAGGTCAAGTAATTCAGGGCTGGGATCAAGGATTTGCTGGCATGAAGATTGGTGGAAAAAGAAAATTAATAATTCCATCTAGTTTAGGATATGGTGAACAAGGTGCAGGAGGCATAATTCCTCCAAATGCAACCTTAATTTTTGAAGTTGAGCTACTTGGTGTTAAGTAATTATTTGTGATATCATTAAATATGTCAAAGAAAATGGTAGTTGTTGAAGAGGTTGTAGAAGAGGTAAAAACTCCAGTTGTTGAATCTAAACCAGAACCTGAAATGGTTGTTGAAGAAGAAAAATCAAGTTATTTATGGATTATAATCCCAACAGCTCTTTTAGTTGGAGCATTAGTTGGAGGATTAATTACATACTTTTCAGGAATATCAAAACTCCCAGAAACAAATTCTTCTCCATCGACAGTTGCTAGTATTTCCCCTGAAGCAAGCGCTACGCCAGAACCAAAGGTTGAAGTGGATAGAAGTAAGATATTATTGCAGGTATTAAATGGTAGTGGAACATCAGGTTTTGCAGGAAAAGCAAAAACTTATTTGGAAGGATTAGGCTATAAAGATGTTATGGCAGGAAACGCAGTAACATCAGATTTTACTGATACTGTCATATCTGTTAAGGATAGTAAAAAAGAATTATTAGAAATTATTAAAACAGATTTGTCTAAAAATTATAAAGTAGCAGAAAAAACAGAAACACTTTCAGCTTCAAGTAAATATGATTTTGTAATAACATTGGGTAGTAAATGAAACTTCCCGAGCTTCCAGTTTTCTTTCCTGATGCAACACGTGGACTAATTAAATCGTTAGATACTAGTGATATTGAAAGTACTAAGACAAAAGGGATTTTAGTTAATACATACCATTTATACAAAGATTTAGGAATTGATTATATTAAAGCCCGTGGAGGCATAAAAAAATTTATGAATTGGAAAGGATTTGTAATATCTGATTCTGGAGGATTTCAAGTAGGAAGCCTAATCAAAATGAATCCTTCAGCAGGCTACGTAACAAACAAAGGTGTAATGTTTAAACCAGTTGGAGAGAAAAGAGTTTTATTAACCCCTGAAAAATCAATTGAGTTTCAAATGAATTTAGGGTCTGACATGGTTGTGGCTTTAGATGATTTTACTGATCCAAAGGCAACATATGAGGAAGCAAAAATTTCAGTTGATAGAACGATTCTTTGGGCAAAAAGGAGTAAAGAAGAATTTGATCGAATTTGTTCAACCATAAAGCATATAGCATATAGCAAACCTCTAATCTTAGGTGTTGTTCAAGGTGGTTTTTTCCAAGATTTAAGAAAATATTGTTGTGAAGAACTTGTAAAAATTGGTTTTGATGGATTTGGTTACGGAGGCTGGCCAATTAATGATGATAAGACTTTTGATTATGAATCTGCTAAGACAATAGCTGACAATACACCTAAAGGATATTTATTATATGGACTAGGTATTGGGATGCCTGATGAAATTGTTAACTTAGTAAAACTGGGCTATACAATTTTTGATTGTGTACTCCCAACAAGAGATGCAAGACATGGTAGAGCATATGTATATAAAGATGATCTTTTAAAATATGAATTTTTAGATCTTACGAAAGGGAAAATGATGGATGATGATAGACCTTTATCAACATTGTGCGACTGTTTAACATGTAAAAGATATACTAGAAGTTATATTGCACATTTATTTAGAGTCAAAGACTTTACAGCAGGTAGATTATTAACCATTCATAACCTCCGTTTCTATTCAATGTTGATGGAAAAATTAAAAGGACTTGACAAACCACTATGATTATAGGTATACTCGGCCGACTAGCATGGAAGATCAATCAACACAGAGTGAAGTAGCACAACAAGGTCCACCTCAGGCCTCAAGTTTTCATTCGCCTACAAAATCTAAGAGTTCAAGTTCAAAATGGGTAATTATTTTTATAGGTCTTTTAATACTTGGAGTTGCAGGAATATTTTTCTTTACTAAATCAAGTAGTGAGGCCATACCTTCTCCAACACCTTCATTTGGAGTAGTTCCAATAGAAGAAAATATGGAAGAATCAACACCTCTTCCAACAACATCTCCAGAACCAATTAATAAAGAAAAGGTTTCAATTGAAGTTTTAAATGGTACAGGAATATCAGGTGAAGCAAAACTATTATCTGATAAATTAAAAGCATTGGGATATTCTAATATAACAGCAGGAAATGCTTCCTCAACAGATAACACTGAAGCTACAGTTACTTTTTCTAAAACTTTATCCCAGTCAACTCAAGATGAAATTAAAAAAGAGTTAGATAGTTTTTATAAAACAGTAAATGTAAAAACATCTTCAACTCAAAAATCAGACATAGTAGTAGTTACAGGTTTAAGAGGAAACCAAACAGCCAAACCTACTTCTTCTGCAACGCCGTCTGCTTCCCCATCGGCTACACCTACAACAAACCCATAAAACTAGTATATAATTAGTACATGCAAAATGTTATCTCGTTTTTTACTAATCTTTCTGTCGCGCCTGTTTATATAAAAGCTGGCATTATTGTAGTGTTACTTTTTCTTTTGGTTATATCTTTAGCCGTTGTTAGAAAATATTTTGTAATATCCTCACTTAAGGGCGTATTTGTGGGTCTTTTTTTTGGGTTTTTACTAGCTCTATTTTTAGAAGGATTTTTATTAATAGCAGGAAAAACAGCAGTAACTGAGTTATTAGGTTGGAAAGATGCACCAAAACCAATTAAAACAGCACTTGACATGGGCCATGAGAAACTTGTTAATGTCTTAGGTGTAAGTGATCAAATTCCACAGTCATATGCTTCTATTGATCCAACAATAGATGATGCAGTAAATACTCTCCAAAATCTAGATCCTACTGAAATTTCAAAAATTAAGGCTATAATATGCACCCCATGATTACAAATGTTCACATAATACTATGATAGAAGAGCTAAATGAAAAGTTGAAAAACTTGAAGGTTTCCTTGGATATTCCCAAAAAAGAGTTGGAATTAAAAAAACTGGAAAGTTTATCAACAGATCCAAAACTTTGGGATGATCAGGATAACGCCAAAATGGTTTTGCAAAATCTGTCAAACTTAAAAGATGAACTTGATGAAATTAAAGATGTTTCAGATACTCTTGAAATTTTAAATGAAGTTGAAGATACTAAAGAACTAAATAAATTAGTAAAACAGATTTCAAAACTTGAACTCAAATCATAT
>JAUYMM010000078.1 GCA_030699485.1 Candidatus Woesebacteria bacterium
CAAACAAAAAGTACTTTTTTAGAAGAAATTGTTCATCCTTTAAGAGAATCAATTTACATTAATGGATTTGAACCCAAATCAGAGGAATATGCCCAATATTATAAAGGAATTAGATACAATCAAAAAATAATTATTAGGTATGTACCAAGTCCTGTTTTGATTAGAATAGTAATCTTAGCTTTAACTCTTGCGGTTAGTTTGCTTTTGATGAGAGAATACAAATATGCAAAAAAATGAAAAACAAATCTCTATTGTAATAGTTTCTTCAAAAATAGATTATCTAGAGGATTGCTTAAAAACTACATATACTGCTTTAAAAGGAATAGCAAATGAAATTATTATTATTGATAATGCTTCTCCTAATAAAATTGGTGACAAAATTAAACAGATGTTCCCAGAAGTAATAATAATTAGAAGAGAAGTGAATGGTGGTTTTGGAGAAAATAATAATATGGGAATGAAAATAGCCAAGGGAAAATATATTCTTTTACTAAATGATGATACAAAAATCCTAGATAAAGATATATTTAAAGAAATGATTACTTGGATGGATATACATCCTAAAGTTGGATTATCATCTTGTGCTCTTGTTAATCCAGATGGCAAAACATATCAAGGATCAGGAGGATATTTCCCAACATTACCAAGAGTAATAGCTTGGATGACTTTTATTGATGATATTCCTGGACTTGATAATTTAATTAAACCATATCATCCAATGCATGGATGGTCGCCAATTCATACTAATGAAAATTATTACAAAAAAATACACAAACAAGATTGGGTAACAGGAGCATTTTTCTTAATGAGAAAGGAAGCCATGGATAAGGCTGGGATTTTCGATGAAGATTTCTTTTTATATGTAGAAGAAGTTGAACTTGCTTACAGATTTGTTAAGTCAGGTTGGGAAGTTTGGTATTTACCTATGTGGAAAACATTACATTTTGGAATGACCACTACAGGTAGTGAAAAAGCGATGGTTATGGAGATGCGAAACCTTAAACTTTTTTATTCTAAACATATGTCAAAGTGGCAAATACCTATTTTGACACTAACTTTAAAATTTGGTGCACTTCTTCGACTTGTAATATATGCAATATTAGGTAGATTTAATACAGCTAAAATATATGCAAAAGCTTTTACAAGTATTTAAACCAAGCTTTTTTAAATTTTTAACCACTGCGTTATTAATAACAATACCTCTTTATCCTAAATTTCCTGCAATTAGAATACCTGGAATATATGTTGCTGTGCGTTTGGAAGATTTTTTGATTTTATTTACACTTTTAATATTTTTAATTCCCATGTTAATTAATTTTAAAAGCTTTATAAAAGAAAAAGTTCCAAGAGCTATTATATTATTTTTATTAATTGGTTTTATTTCTACATTATCTGGGATATTAATAACACAAACCGTAATTCCTTCAATTGCCCTATTACATTTTTTCAGAAGAGTTGAATATCTTTCATTGTTTTTTGTCGGATTTATTTTTATTAAACAAATAAAAGACAATTCTTTTTTTGAATATCTACTTAAGATTTTGTTAATAATTAATTTATTTGTTTTTTTGTATGGTTTCGGACAAAAATATTTTAATCTTCCAATAATTATTACTCAAAATGAAGAATATTCTAAAGGAGTTGCTCTAAGATATACAGCTGGGTCACATATTAATTCAAGTTTTGCAGGACATTATGATTTAGCTTCATACTTAGTATTAATTATGCCCATTTTTATATCAGCATTCTATATATTTAAAGATAAAATATCAAAAATCATATTAGGTATATCTACATTTTTAGGATTTTGGCTTTTATCTGCTGCTGTTTCAAGAATTGCAATTGTAGCCTTTTTAATATCTACGACTGTTTCACTTTTTCTTTTGAAAAAATATAAAGCACTTGTAACAATTTTGGTTATAAGCGTGATTATTTTTGGTTTTTCGTCAGATCTTAGGGTTAGGTATAGCAGAATAATGGAGATTGTAAGACAAAAGATCACATCTGTTGTTACTGTATATGCACAAGAAGATGGAAATGTAAACGAAGATAGGTCAACTTCAATTAGATTTAATGTAGAATGGCCGAGGGCAATAAGAGCATTTACAAAAAATCCCCTTTTAGGTACTGGGTATTCATCAATAACACTAGCTACAGATAATGATTATCTAAGAGCTTTAGGGGAAACAGGTATCTTGGGATTATTTTCTTTCATTTTAATATTTATATCACTATTTAAAGTATTTTCTATGTATAGATTTGAGAGTAATTTGGAGTCTGTATTCATTGCAAGTTTTATTGGTTCAACCATAGGAATACTAATTACAGCATTATTCATTGATATATTTGAAGCTTCAAAATTTGCTACAATTTATTGGTTGTTTACTGGTTTTGTAGTAGGTAAAATTACTCAAAATGACAAATTAATATGAATACTTTAATTGCTCGCATGAAAACAATCGTGAAAAATGAGTATTTATTTCTTTCAATATTGCTTATATTTGGCTTTGTTGTGAGACTATATAAAATTGATAATCCAGTTGCAGATTGGCATTCTTGGCGTCAAGCTGACACATCGGCAGTATCTCGTAACTATGTTAAAGATGGTATAAATCTTTTTTACCCAACTTATGATGATATTAGTAGTATTCAAACAGGAATAGATAACCCAACAGGAATAAGAATGGTGGAATTTCCTGTTTTCAACGCATTACATGCGTTGCTATATAATGCAATGCCTTTTTTCAGTCTTGAAAAATGGGGAAGACTTATGACTGTTTTTATTTCACTTGTTACTTCTATTTTCCTTTTTTTACTAGGTAGAAAACATTATTCATCAAAAATTGGCCTACTAACTGCCTTCTTTTTTTTATTTTTACCTTTTAACATATATTTTAGTAGGGTGATTTTACCTGATCCATTAGGAGTTTTATTTGCAGTTTCTGGATTGTATTTTTTTGGACTTAATAATATTATTTCTGCTATTCTGTTTGCATTAGCTTTATTACAAAAACCATATTTAGGCATTTATTTGTTACCACTTATTCCTGAATTATTGAAAAAAGATAGATTTAAAAAGAATTTAGTATTTTTACTTTCTATAATTTTGCCATTTGTTTTGTGGCGTTTTTGGACTGGACTTCATCCTGAAGGAATACCTTTTTATAAATGGGCGTTTAATGGAGATAAAATAAGATTTCATCCCTCTTGGTTTAGATGGTTATTCGGTGAACGAATTGGAATATTAATTTTAGGCACCTGGGGACTTATTCCTTTTTCGTTTGGAATTATTAGAAAATTAAAAAATAATTTTAACTTGCTATTAGCTCTTTCAATGCTTGCTTACTTAATAATAGTAGCAACAGCAAATGTAAGGCATGATTACTATCAAATTTTAATTATCCCTTCAATTGCCATGACTTTAGCTATTGGAACTGTTTATTTATGGAAAAAGAATAAAATTATTTTAGTCTTAAGTTTACTTGTAATGTTTTTAGTTAGCTGGGATAAAATTAAACCTTTTTATCAGATAAACCATCCAGAATTAATGGTTGTTGGAAAAATAGTTGATGAAACTTTACCAAAGACGGCCAAGATTGTAATTCCATATAACGGAGATACTGCATTTTTATATCAAACAAATAGAAAAGGATGGCCTGCGGTAGATGATTCTATTGATAATATAATTGGGAGAGGTGCTGATTATTATGTTTCAATTAATCTAGGAAGCGCTGATAGTGTCAACTTTTCCAAAAGATTTGAAACTGTTTCCAAAACTGATCAATATCTAATTCTTGACTTACACAAAGAAATAATAGAAAAATAATATGCGTATATTAATGCTTGTTCCATTCCTTCCAATTGATCAGATGTCTGGTGGTCAGACACGCTGGTACCACATGATAAAGCATTTATCTGAAAAACATGAGATAACATTAATGTCTTTAATTAAAGACGGTTGGGAGAAAAAATATATACCTGAAATTGAAAAATATTGTAAAAACGTTTATGTTTTTAAAAGACCAAAAAGCCCTTGGACATTTCGTAATTTATTTTTAACTTTAGTTAGTTTTAATCCACTTGTTGTTATTCGGAATTTTTCAATGGAGGAAAGATCGGCAATTAAAAGAGAACTTTCAACACATAAATATGATTTAATTCACGCTGAAACTTTTTATGTTATGCCACATATTCCAAAGACAAAAATACCTATTATTTTAGTAGAACCTACAATTGAATATTCTGTCTATCAGCATTATGTAGATCATGAAGTTTTACCAATTTTTAAATTTATATATCAGTTTGATATTTTAAAACTTAAATATTGGGAAAAATTCTATTGGAGGAGAGCTACTAAATTGTTTTCTGTTTCTAATGAGGACAGAGAGGTAATGAAGAAAGAATTACCAAATCGTGAGATAGGGGTTATCTCAAACGGTGTAGATCTTGAATTTTTTAATTCCAAAAAAGTTAAAAAGAAAAATCCGCCAAGGATTCTTTATCATGGTAATTATAAATGGATGCAGAACGTAGAGGCAGTTAATTTGTTGGTTAAAGAAATATGGCCAAAAATTAAAACAGAAGTAAAAGATGCAAAACTTTGGATTAGCGGACGTAACGTACCACCTGAAATTATTGGATATTCAAAAATTGATGAAGACATAGAAATAAGTGAAAGCATAAAAGACAATAGGGATATTTATAAGGCTTCTGCTGTTTTAGTTACCCCCATAAGAGGTCCTGGGGGAACACGACTTAAAGTCTTGGAGGCTATGGCGTCAGGACTTCCTGTGGTTTCAACACCAGTGGGAGTTGCTGGACTTGGGATAAAGGAAGGAAGGCAGGCACTTGTTTCATCTAACATGAACGAAATTGCTAAAATGGTAATAAACCTCTTGAAAAATAAAGATAAAGCTGAAACAATAGGCGAAGAGGGTAAAAAGTTTGTAAAAAGAAATTTTGATTGGAAAAGTATAGTTGCTAAAATTAATGCGGTATATGACGAAACCAAAGTTAACAGTAATAATTCTTAATTATAATACAAAGGAACTTCTATCGGATTGTTTAAAATCTGTAAGAGCTAATATGAATGAGGTTCCTATGGAGGTTATCGTGTCTGATAATTCTTCGACAGATGGAAGTCAGGATATGATTAAAAAGAATTTTCCTTGGGTTAAGTTTATAGAAGGGCCAAATGAAGGGTTTTCAAGAGGAAATAATCGAGCAAGGTCTTTCACAAATGGAGAAATGGTTTTATTTTTAAATCCAGACACTATTGTTCATGAAAATGTTTTTGCAAAAACTGTTAGATATTTAGAAGAACATTCAAAAGTAGGAGCTGTTACTTGCAAATTAGTTTTAGCTGATGGAAGTATGGATAAAGATGTGAGAAGAAAATTTCCAACTCCGCGGATTTCATTTAATAAATTAATTTTAGGTAAAACGAAAGAATATTATTATGAATATATACCAGAATCTGCAACACATGAGGTTGAGGCCATTCAAGGTGCATTCTTTTTATCATATAAAAAAATATTAGATAAAGTTGGTTGGTTTGACGAGAGATATTTCTTTGATGGAGAAGATGTCGATCTATGTTATCAAATTCATAAAGCAGGATATAAATTGATATATTATCCTGACGTATACATTACTCATTTAAAAGGTGTTACCAAAGGGAAAGTTAAAAAATGGAGACATAAAGTAACAGATGCACAGAGAAAAAAGATAAGATTAGCTGGGGTTCACTCTATGGAATTATTTTTTAGAAAAAACCTTTGGAATCATTATCCACTCGCTTTTAATTATCTTGTCATACTTGGTATAAATTTATTTAAAATTGTCAGATATGTAAGAGTTGTTTTATGGAAATATTAATAGATGCCCGTCTTTACGGACCAAAACACACAGGAAACGGTAGATATACAGAGAATTTGATTAATAATTTAATTAAAATTGATCAAAAAAACAATTATTTTGTATTATTAAAAAAAGAAGACTTTGATATATTAAAATTTCCCAAAAATTTTAAAAAAGTGTTAGCTGATTTTAAGCATTATACTTTTAAAGAACAGTTTAAGTTGCCATTTATTATAAATAAAGTAAAACCAGATGTTGTTCATTTTCCACATTTTAATGTTCCACTTTTTTACTTTGGCAAATACATTGTAACAATACACGACCTTATAATGCATAAATTTAGAGGTGGAGAAGCAACAACAAGAAATTTTCCAGTCTACCAGATATGGAGACTAGGGTATCATATCGCTTTTGCCAAAGCTGTTTATGGATCTATAAAAATTATAGTTCCAAGTAATGCAGTAAAAAATGAATTAATAAATTATTACAAAATTAAGAAGGAAAAAGTGGAGGTTACATATGAAGGTTGATTATTTTATATATATAGGGAATGCTTATCCTCACAAAAACCTAAGTAGACTTATTGATGCAGTAATAAGGATAAATTATGGCCAAACTGTCGTTTTAAAAATAGTTTCAGCTAGAAGTATTTTTGTAGAGAGACTGGAGAAAGAAATTAATAAAAAAAATGCATCAAAATTAATTGAAATATTAGGGTTTGTAACAGATAAAGAGTTAGAAAATTTATATAAAAATTCTATTGCTTTTGTATTCCCTACTCTTTCAGAAGGATTTGGTTTACCTCCGATGGAAGCAATTAAAGCGGGAACATTAGTCGTTCAATCAGACATACCCGTTTTAAAAGAAATATATGAAGATTCTGTTTTTTATTTTAATCCCTTGAACGTTGATTCAATTGCAGATGTACTATTAAAAGTTGCAAATATCAAAGAAGATGAGAGAAAAACAAATATATCAAAAGCTCAACAATTTGTAAAAAGGTACTCATGGCTTAAAATGGCAAAAGAAACACTAAAAGTATATGAATCAGTTAAGTGATTTAAAGATTGCAATTGTCTATGATAGGGTGAATAAATTTGGTGGGGCAGAAAGAGTTTTATTAACACTTCATGAAATGTTTCCTGATGCACCACTTTATACTTCTGTTTACGATAGTAAAAAAGCACCATGGGCTAGTATTTTCCCAAAAATTCATACATCATTTTTACAAAAAATTCCAATTCTAAAAAATCATCATGAACTAATGGGCTGGTTAATGCCAATTGCTTTTGAAAGTTTTAACTTTAGTGAATACGATATTGTTATTTCTATTACTTCTGAAGCTGCAAAAGGGATTATTACAGGTACTAATACACTGCATGTTTGTTATATGTTAACTCCAACACGCTATTTATGGAGTGGAAAAGAATTTTATCTAAATAATCCACCAAAAATATTTAAAATTTTCCCCTTTTACAAAATAGTTTCATGGCCGTTCTTAACGTATGCAAAATGGTGGGATAAAGTGGCTGCCCAACGACCAGATAAAATAATTGCAATCTCAACTGAGGTTTGTAAAAGAATTAGAAAATATTATAATCGTGATTCAGAAATAATATTCCCACCTGTCAATATTCCCGAGGTGGCATTAGTAAACCACCCCAGGGGTGGGATTTATTATTTTATTCATGGGAGGTTCGAACCGTATAAACGATTGGATTTAGTAATTGACACATTTAATGATTTAGGGTTACCGTTAGTGGTTTCGGGAAGTGGATCTGAATTTGATTTGTACAAAAGTAAGATATGCAAAAATATTAGATTTATTTTTAATCCAACAGATAATGAACTGTCAAAATTATATTCTAATGCAAAAGCATTTTTAATGCCTCAGGAAGAAGATTTTGGAATTACATCAATGGAAGCTCAAAGTTTTGGAGTTCCTGTAATTGCCTATAGAAAGGGTGGAGCACTTGATACTGTTATTGAGAATAAAACAGGAGTCTTCTTTAACCATCAAAATAAAGAGAGTTTAAAGCAGGCGATTGCAAAATTTGATAAAATAGTCTTTAATCATAAGTACCTAACTAATAATGTTAAAAATTTTTCAAAAGAAAATTTCAAAAGAAGATTACAAAGATCACTTGTACGCTCTATTAGTAGTAGGTGGTGGAGGGACACGTCTCTGGCCAGTATCTAAAACTTCTTCTCCAAAACAATTTTTAAAACTTTTTGATAATAAGACTTTAACCCAGATTACATCATATCGTTTTAACAAAATTCTTTCTTGGGATCATATTTTCGCTGTAACTACTTCAGATAAATATAAAAAAGAAATTATAAAAGAAGTTCCAGAATTTGTAAGTGAAAATATAATAGTTGAGCCAATGAAAAGGAATACAGCAGCAGCACATGCATTGGGAGCCGTGTACATATTAAAGAAAGATCCAAAAGCAGTTATTTTGAATGAAGCAGCAGATCATTTGGTTGATCCGCAGAGAGAATATCTTAAAAATTTACTATCTGCCGCAAAGGCTGTTTATGAAAAGGATTTACTTTTAGCAATAGGAATTAAACCAACTTATCCAAATGTGGGTTACGGATACATTAAAATGGGCGATAAATTGTATGAATCAGATGGAAAACATGTTTTTAAGTTAGACGCTTTTACTGAAAAACCTGACCTCGAGGTGGCAAAAAGATATTTAGCTCATGGAAAGTACTTCTGGAACGCAAATCAGTACGTATGGGGAGCAAAGAGTTTCCTTGATGCTTTATTAAAACATGCCCCCGAAATAGCTAAAGGAATGAATCTTATTGCTCAGGAAATTGGAACAAAGAATGAAAGTGAAATAATAACTAAAGTATATAAAAGTCTCCCAGACGTATCTGTTGATTATGCTGTAAGTGAAAAAGCAAAGAATTTTATCATGATAATTGCGGATTATGGGTGGACGGATATTGGTGACTGGAAAGAAGTATGGGAGAATATTCCAAAAGATCATGGAGGAAATGTGATTATTAATGGTGATGAAGATGGTGGAGAAATAATTAATATAGATACAACAGACGCTCTAATTCATTCGGATGGTAGATTAATCGCTGCAATAGACGTTGATAATTTAATAATTGTTGATACAAAAGAAGCTTTACTTGTTTGCTCCAAAAGTCATGCTCAATCAGTAAAAAAGATAGTAGAATTGTTAAAAAAACAAGGTAGAAAAGAACTTCTTTAAATAATGCTATTTGAAATTACAAAAAGACTAATAGATATAGTGTCCTCAATAGTTTTGTTAATTATTTTTTCCCCAATTATGTTTGTGACAGCTATAGCGATAAAATTATCATCATTCGGAACAGTGCTTGTAGAGAAAGATAATAAAAGTGCACAACGTGTTGGAAAAAATGGCAAAATCTTTTATCATTACAAATTCCGTTCAATGATGGTTAATGCTTATGAAATTATTAAAAATGATCCAAAATTTAAAAAACATTATGAAGAGTATAAAAAATCAAATTTTAAATTAACCAAAGATCCAAGAATAACATATGTCGGCAGATTTATAAGGAAATATTCGATTGATGAAACACCACAATTTTTTAATGTTTTAAAAGGTGAAATGAGCTTGGTTGGCCCAAGACCATGTTTTGTCGAAGAACTAGAGGAACAGAAAAGAAAATTTCCAGAATGTAAGCAGTTTATAAATGAAATGTTAAAAGTGAAACCTGGAATAACTGGATATTGGCAAGTAAACGGTAGAAGTGACGTCAATTTTGATAAAAGAGTAGAGATGGATGCTTATTACGCAAGAAAAAAATCTTTATTTTTTGATTTGTTGATAATAGCAAAGACTCCATGGGCTATGATTAGTGGTAAGGGTGCTGTATAATTTTAAAAAATATGGAAAATGAACCTGCCATCTTAATTCCAAAAATTGATCCAGTAAAAAACGATATTGATATAGATCAAAAACAAAAAGTAAAAATTAAACCAAAATATATAGTTATTACTTCTGTAGTTTTATTAATTATCCTAATTTTTTCTATACCCATATTATTATTTGCAAATAAAGCTAAAAAAGTATATTCAGATTTATCACCTATCTTTTCAGCCTCAGAATTTGGAGATATTGAGAAAATAAAATCTGATTTTAATATTACAAAAAATTCAATCACTGAGCTTAAAAGTTCATATGGGTTAATTTCTTGGATGAAATTTGTTCCCTTTGCCGGTACTTATGTGAGTGATTTGGGTCATGGTATTAACGCATCTACAAAAGTTTTGGAAGCTGGTGAAATAACCTTTGTAACACTTGACCCATTTCTTTTGGAGCTTGGTTTTAAGAAAGATGATGGTACAGAAAGTGCAGAGAAATCAGCGCAAGAAAGAATTGATTTTGTTGTTAATGCTATACCTGAAATACTTCCTAAGACTGACGAAATCACAAAAAAATTTGAGGAGGCTGAAGCTGAGTTATCAAAAATTGATCCAGATAAATATCCTGAAAATTATAAAGGTATAAATATTAGAGAAAAACTAAAAACAATTTTACGTCTATTTGAACAAGTTTCTTTATATGTTTCAGAAAGCAAACCTCTTCTTGAGAGTACTCCTTATTTGTTGGGTATGGAAACTGACAGAAATTATTTAGTTTTATTTCAAAATGACAAAGAACTAAGACCAACTGGAGGTTTTTTAACTGCCTACTCAGTTATGGCAGTTTCAAAAGCAAAATTTGAACCAGTTTCCTCAGACGATATATACAATTTAGATGCTAAATACAAGCCTTCCTTTCCCGCGCCTGATGCAATAGTTGATCTTATTAAAGGTCCATATGTTTTGTCTCAAAATATTAGGTTAAGAGACATTAATTACAGTCCTGATTACAAAGTGGCTATGGATTTATTTTCGAGAGAAGCAGAAAAAGTGGGAATGAAAGGAATTGATGGAATTATAGCAGTTGATACTGGTCTTTTAGTTAATTTACTTAATGCCTTAGGTGAAATAGGGGTTCCTGGATTTGGAAACTATTCAACTAAGATAGAACCAAAATGCAATTGTCCTCAGGTTATATATGAGCTTGAAAGTTTTGCAGACATTGAGGGACCAATTATTTGGGATCCAATAACAGGAAAAATTATTTTAAGTCCCAAAAATATGGATAATAGAAAAAAAATAATAGGACCTTTAATGAATTCAATATTAGCTAATGCTTTTGCTCAACCAAAAGAAAAAATCCCAGGACTATTAGATGCTATTTTTAAATCTGTAATTGAAAAACATGTTTTATTTTACATGTTTGACATGAAAGCACAAATGGCTGTTGAAGGCTTTGGTATTGCTGGAAGAATTGATGATTATCAAGGTGATTATCTTCACATTAATGATTCAAATTTGGGTGGAAGAAAATCAAATTTATACGTAAAACAAGAAGTTGAACAAGAAATATCAGTAATTAAAGATGGAATGATTGAAAAAAGTGTGACTATTACTTATCAAAACCCAGAAAAATATGATGGTTGGCTTAATTCTGTTTTACCAAACTGGGTTAGAGTTTACGTCCCACAGGGAAGCAAATTAATTGCAGTAGAAGGACTTGAAAAGCAATATGATACAGTTACAGAGCTTAATAAAACAGTTTTTTCGGGTTATTTTAAATTAAGACCAGAGGGGGTCTCAAAAGTAACTTTTAAATATTTACTACCTTTTAAAAAAGCTAGTGGAGATTACCGAATGCTTATTCAAAAACAACCTGGAACTGATGCCCCACTTTATACGGTCAGAAGTAGCAAAACAGAAGAAGAATTTCTGTTAAATACAGACAAAGAATTAAGAATTAAGATATGAAATTCCGGACATATTCTTCAGAGGGGATAATACTATCCAGAAAAAATTATAGTGAGGCAGATAGAATATTGATTGTATTATCAAAGCATTTTGGTAAGTTAAGTTTGCTTGCAAAAGGAATTAGAAAAATAAAATCAAAAAAAAGAGGTCATTTAGAGATTTTTTCTAGAGTAAAATTTTCTGCAGTAAAAACAAATGGGATGGGTATTATAACTGAGGTAGAAACGATAAATGATTTTAACATGGTTCGTACCAATTTAAACAAAGTATCACTTGCTTATTATTTTTGTGAAGTTGTAAATAAAATAACACATGAAGATGGACATGCGTCTACGGTTTATGGTCTACTGTCTACGGCTTTAGAACAACTAGAACAAGAAACAGAACTTAAGAAGCTACGTATGAAGTTTATCTATGATTTACTTACAAATATGGGTTATTGGCCAATTGGTAAAAAATTGATTGAAGCAGATATTGTTTTAGATGATGTAATAGAGAGAAAAATTAACTCTGTCAGAGTTGGTAAAAAAGTATTAGAATGATTAATATGAAAGGCTACAAAGCAAATATTGAAGAGTTGACTTTAGCCAATTCTTATTTTCGTCAAGTGTTACATACCTCAAAAAATTTTCAATTAGTAGTAATGGTCTTAAAACCAAGTGAAGACATTGGTTTTGAAATTCATAACGATAATGATCAATTTTTTAGAATTGAAGAGGGTAATGGTAAAGTAATAATTGATGATACTGAATATGAACTAGGTGATGGTGATTCTGTAATTGTTCCAAAAGGTGCAAAACATAATATTATTAATACTTCAGATACTAATTATTTAAAATTCTACACAATTTATGGGCCTCCACACCACAAGGATAAAACAATTCATAAAACAAAAGAGGAAGCACTATCTTCTGAAGAAGAATTTATAATATAATGTTTTTATGGACATGATGGAAAAAATTGTAGCACTTGCAAAACGCAGAGGTTTTATATTTCAAAGCAGTGAAATTTATGGTGGTTATAGAGGATTTTGGGATTATGGACCAGCTGGAGTAGAGCTTAAGAAAAATATAAAAAATGAATGGTGGAAAACCATGGTTTATGAAAGAGAAGATGTTGTAGGAATTGATGCTTCAATTGTTATGAACCCCGTCGTTTGGGAAAAATCAGGCCATTTAACTGCTTTTACAGATCCATTAGTAGAATGCAAAGAATGCCACAAAAGATTTAGAGAGGATCAAAAAGACACTCATGAACATAATGATTGGACTGAAGCTAAAACATTTAACTTAATGACTGAAGTTTTACTTGGAACTACTGAACCAAAAGAAATATCTTATTTAAGGGGGGAAATTACACAAGGAGTTTTTGTTAATTTTAAAAATGTAGTCGACTCCACAAGAGTAAAAATTCCCTTTGGTATAGCGCAAATTGGAAAAGCATTCAGAAATGAAGTAACCCCTGGTAATTTCACATTTAGATCAAGAGAATTTGAACAGATGGAACTTGAATATTTTGTAAAACCAGATGAGAAAGAATCAAAGAAAACATTTGAAGATTTTAAAGAGATAAGGATGAACTGGTATAAAAGTTTAGGAATGAATACCAAAAAACTTCATTTTGCAGACCATACACAGGACAAAATAGCTCATTATGCAAAATATGCAACAGATATAGAATATGAGGCTCCTTTTGGATGGAGTGAGATGGAAGGAATACATCACAGAGGTGATTATGATTTAAAAAGTCATGATTTAAAATACAAAGATAACCTTACAAATGTAGAATATACACCTTGGGTAATTGAAACTTCAGGAGGAGTAGACAGGGCAACTTTATTTTTCTTGATTGACTCATATACTGAGGATGGAGATAGGATATATCTTAAACTTAATCCAAAAATTACTCCATATAAGGTTGCAGTATTTCCACTTTTGGGTAATAAACCAGAACTTACTAAAAAAGCAAGAGAAATATACAAAGATTTGAAGAAATCAATGGTAGTTACTTGGGATGATAGGGGAAATATTGGAAAACGTTATTTTGCACAAGATGAAATAGGTACTCCATGGTGTGTAACTGTCGATTTTGACAGTTTAAAAGATAATTCAGTCACTGTCCGCGACCGTGATACAGGCAAGCAAGAAAGAATCGAAATCAATAAACTTCAGGAATATTTTGAAGAAAAATTAAAATAAGAAATCCCACAAATCCCACCCAGGGGGTGGGATTTAATCAAAAGTTAGGTGTTTGATATTTTCTAATTCTTTTTGATAATCTGCGTTATCAAGTACAAAATTCTTGTAGGAATCTCTGGTTTTAAAGCTACTTAAGATATCGTCTTTTTTACAAATGGGGAATTTAACTCCGTCAACATATTCAGATAAAGACGACCAAGAGTAAATTAACAGTTTATTAAAATCCTTGACAATTCCAGATGAATAAGGATTTAAATGAATATATCTAGAAACATGTAACAATTGTTCTTCACTATCAATTCTAACTGCTCTAAACGGCCCTTGGAATAGTGGTCCAATCCTTTCATTTTTGATATTAAAATATCTAACATAACTATTTTGCAAATTACCAAGTAGTTTTGTGACACCATTTTCGCTATTTTGTTTTAGCAATAGATGAAAGTGATTTGGCATAAAACAATAAGATAAAATATCTGCATGCTTTTTAGTTTTATCTAGTCTATTCCAAATTTCTTGCCTTTGATCACCTGATAATTTTGTAAACTTTGAGTATTTGATTGGATAATCAATGAAATTATAGAATTTAAGAAGTAGTAAAAACCTATTATATTCGTATTTTGTTTTAAAAATTTGTCTTTTATTCACTCCACGATTAAAAACATGATAATAATAATTTTCTACAAGCGGAGTGTGTCGAGCTGGCATTATTTCATTATATACCGAGGTGGCAATAGTAATCCACCCCAGGGGTGGGATGCTTCTTGACATATGTGTAATAAAAATTGCAAAATAGATTAGATGGATAATACAAAAAAGTTTCTTCCTATTATACTTCTTGGAGTTGGTATCTTAATATTGATCTTGGTATTTGTTTTTATCAAAAACAAAAAAAGTGCGGTAGTAGTTGACGATAATGACGCTCTTATTGAAATTGCTTTTATTGATCGACCATTTGCATCTTTAACTCCAACATCTGATGGACGTTATATCAACTTAAAAATCGATAAAATTACCTTACCTAAGGCAGTTTCCCTTGATTATGAGTTACTTTATACATTGCCTGATGGGAGAACACAGGGAGTACCTGGTACAGTTGATTTAAAAGGAGAGACTTCATTTGAAAGGAAGCTTTTGTTAGGCTCAGAGTCATCAGGTAAATTTAGATATGATGAAGGTGTAACTGATGGTAGTTTAACTATAAGGTTAAGAGATTCAAAAGGAAAGTTATTAGCAAAGTTTTCTACAAAATGGCACCTACAATCAACTGACATGGAATTAACTTCAATTGATCAAGACTTTACCTATGTTTTGGATAAAAAGCCAACTGCTGGCTTTTTCATAACCATGGAAACATTTGGTTTACCTCGCCTCGAAGAGGCGGGATTACCCGAGTCAGTTTCTTCAGGTCCATATGGAATCTTTACATCAGATACTCTTCCTTCAGGTACTGCTGAGGGTTGGCAAGTAATCTCCACCAATATATTTTTTAAATAAATTAACCCCTCTTAATATCTTTTGTGAAATTAGTACTTGACAGACCGTGAAAGAAATATCAAAATGGTTAGTAATGGTGAAAGATGGTAACATCTCGAACCAATTTAAAACTGCCCTAGAAAAAAAGCTATGTTAACAGGAAGCTACATGGGAGTTTTAAGCGATTCGCGAAGAGTCGCAGTACCTAAAAAATTTTTAGTTGATTTGGGGGAAAGCCCTATTGTTGCTAAATGGTATGAAGATTGTCTTGTGTTAGTAAGTAGCCAGTTTTTAGAAGAATTAATTAATAAATTAACTGGTGAAAAAAAAGCAACAGATCTAGGGATGCGTGATATTGAAAGATTTATCATTGGATCTGCTTTTGAAGTTGAACCTGATGAGCAAGGAAGAGTGATAATACCAGAAATATTAAGTTTATACGCATTTTTAAACAAGGAAGTTGTTTTTGTAGGTCTTTTAGATAGAGTAGAAATTTGGTCAAAACAGATTTGGGACCAAAAGACTGAAACACTAGCAAAAACTACTAAAGAATATATTGAAAATTTAAATAAACATGAATAAGCAAAGCTTGGCCAGCTCCGCTGGTAAGTACCACGAGTCGGTGATGATTAAAGAGGTTTTGGAGAGTTTGCACCTAAGTAACAGGTTGCACCTTAAAACTGGTTCACAAATAATTGACGCAACGTTGGGTACAGGTGGTCACACTGAGGCAATAGTTAAGGCTGGGGGGAAAGTATTAGGAATTGAGGCTGATCCCAAGATGTTAGATATTGCTAAGAAGCGAATTGGCCCGTCTAAAGCCGAGGCAAGCAAATTAGTCCTTGGTAATTTTTCTAATATAGAGCAAATTGCAAAAGACAATAATTTCGCAGAAGTTGATGGGATACTTTTTGATTTAGGTGTTTCAAATTTGCATTTTAAGGATGATGAAAGAGGATTTTCATTTAGTGATAGTGAGCAGGATCTAGACATGAGGCTTAATCCAGAAATACAGGGAGTTAAGGCATCAGATTTACTTAACGTGTTAGATCAGACACAGTTAACACAACTTTTTGGAAAAGTTCTAAGCCATAATGAATCAAAAAGAATTGCAGGTAGAATAATGTCGGTTAGACCTATTAATAAAGTTTCAGAACTAATAAAACTTTTAGAAGGACTACCTCACAAAGAAAAGCTTAATCCTGCCACTTTACCAATGTTAGCTTTAAGAATTGCAGTTAATAGTGAACTAGATAACTTAAATGAAGTAATACCAACTGCTATTGGTTTACTTAAAAAGGGTGGAAAGTTATTAATTATTACTTTTCATTCAGGTGAAGAAAAAATTGTACAAAAATATATGGAGAAAAGAACAAAAATTAGAATACCTAGTTATCAAGAAATAAACAGAAATGTTAGGTCAAGAAGTGCAAAATTATATGTATATACAAAAAATTAGATATATTTGGGCTATTAATTTGATACTGTTTGCAACGGTAGTTTTTCTAGGTATTGAACAAGCTGGAAGAGGAGCTGAAATATCAAACTTAGAAAATAAAATTGAATTATTAATTACAGAAAAAAGAGATTTGTCTGAAGGAATATTTAATTTCGGCGCAGATACAAAGATTGTCAAATTAAGCGAAGAATTAGGTTTTGTAAAACCTAATAATGTCTTTTATATTAAGACAGAAGATCTTTTTGCCCAAAAATGAGGCTTAAAATTACATCTCTTATCTTTAGCCTTTTTTTCCTAGCAATACTTTCAAAACTATTTTATTGGCAAGTTGTTAAAGGAAGTGAGTTAAAAAAAGAAGCAAGTTATCAATATAAAGGTACAAAAAAAATTACAGCTTCAAGAGGAAATATTTATGCAAACGACGGAACATGGCTTGCAGTAATGCGTACAAATTGGCTTCTTTTTGCAGAAAAGCCAAAAATATCTAATCCTAGAATAATTGCCAACTCTCTAGAGGATATATTAGAAGAAGATAGCGACAGTATATATGCTAAATTAACCAGAGACGGTGTTGTATGGTTGCCTATAAAACATAAAATAACTACAGAGCAGAAAGAAAAAATTGAAGACTTAAACATTTTAGGTCTGGGTTTTGAACCAGAAGAAACAAGATATTATCCTGAAGGATCAGCCTCAGCTCAGCTTTTGGGATTTGTAGGAAAAAATGATGAGGGTGATGATATTGGTTACTTTGGGCTTGAAGGTTATTATAATATTCCACTTTCTGGAAAGGATGGTTTTTTGCAAAGAGAGAAAGACTTAAGTGGCACCCCACTTTTATCAAGTGGTATATCTGAGATAAATTCAATTACAGGAACCGACCTTTATACATATATAGATAAGAGAATCCAGAATTCTGTTGAAGAAAAACTTAAAGAAGGTATGGAAAAATATGGTGCCAAGGAAGGATCTGTTGTAGTCATGGATCCTAAAACTGGAGCAATTCTTGCCATGAGCTCGTACCCGTCATACGATCCAGCTCGTTACAATGAATACGATCAATTATCTTACAAAAATCCTGCGATATCTGACACTTTTGAACCCGGATCGGTCTTTAAGGTTCTTGTTATGGCCGCAGGACTTGATACTAAAGTAATTGAGCCTGATACGATTTGTGATATCTGTGATAAACCTTTTAAAGTAGATAAATATTTTATTGAAACTTGGGATAAAAAATATCGTCCGGATTCAACAATGACTGATGTTTTGGTTCATTCTGATAATGTTGGAATGAGTTTTATTGCGCAGCGTCTGGGAAGTGATACAATGTATGATTATTTGGATAAGTTTGGAATAGGCAAATTAACAGAAATTGATCTTCAAGGAGAAAGTAATATTAAACTACGTAAAAAAGGTACATGGAACATTGTTGATCTTGCTACTAGTTCTTTTGGTCAAGGTGTTTCAGTGACCCCGATACAATTTATAAGAGCTGTTTCAGCAATTGCTAACAATGGATATCTTGCTTTACCTAAAGTCGTAAATACAGGAGAAAAAAATAAAGCTATTCAAATTATTTCAAAAGAAGCAGCAGATCAAACAACTTCTATGATGATTGAATCGGCAAAACGTGGCGAATCTCAATGGACTGATTTAAAAGGATTTAGTGTTGCAGGTAAAACAGGTACAGCACAGATTCCAATTGCAGGACACTATGATGCTGATAAAACGATTGCGTCCTTTGTTGGATTTGCACCTGCCAATAAACCAAAGTTTGTGATGCTAGTTACCCTAAAAGAGCCACAAAGTAGTCAGTGGGCATCAGAAACTGCAGCACCACTATGGTATTCTATTGCAAAGGACTTATTTAATCACTTTGGCATCCAGCCAGAAAA
>JAUYMM010000029.1 GCA_030699485.1 Candidatus Woesebacteria bacterium
ATTCTGGCCTCCGTATAACGCATGTGGGCCGGCGGATCTCCATCCATTGATCCAAAGTTACCCTGGCCATCAATTAAGGGATATCGCATGGAGAAACTCTGCGCAAGCCTAACTAAAGCATCGTAAATTGGTATGTCACCATGAGGGTGGTACTTACCCATAACTTCTCCGACTATTTTTGCTGACTTTGAGTATTTTGCAGCGTGGGTGAGGCCGATCTCGTGCATTGCAAATAGGATTCTTCGGTGGACAGGTTTTAATCCGTCCCGTACGTCGGGAAGAGCACGGGAGACTATAACAGACATAGCATAGTCAAGATATGCCTTTTTAACCTCTTGTGTTATTTCTGTTTGTGTTAGTTTACCGATGTCCATATCCTGAAAATTTCTAAGTACTAATTTCTAATTTCTAAAAGCGCGGGGAGGCAATCCTTTCTACACCAGAAAGGAAGCTATCAAAAGCGCTACTATATTCAAAACTTTAATCATTGGATTAATTGCAGGTCCTGCTGTGTCTTTGTAAGGATCTCCCACAGTATCCCCAGTTACTGCAGCTTTGTGTGCTTCACTTCCTTTACCTCCAAAATTACCTGCCTCAATATATTTTTTTGCATTATCCCAAGCAGCTCCACCTGTAGTCATTGAAATACCAACGAAAAGTCCTGTAATAATAGTTCCAACCAGCAAACCCCCTAAAGCTTGTGCTCCTAGCAAAAATCCTACTAAAATTGGAGAAACTACTGGTAAAAGTGCAGGAACAATCATTTCTTTAAGTGCTGATTTGGTTACAATATCAACAGCTTTTCCATACTCTGGTTTTGCTTTTCTAGTCATAATTCCAGGTATTTCTTTAAATTGTCTCCTAATTTCTTCAACAATAGATTTGGCAGTTTTTCCAACAGCTTCCATTGCAAGAGCTCCAAACATATAAGGAATAGAACCACCAATAAATAGACCAACTATAACTTTAGGATCAGAAAGTGAAAAACTACCAATTCCTGCTCCAGATTTAGCCAATTCATCGACAAAACTTGCAAAAAGAACTAAAGCTGCAAGGCCTGCAGAACCAATTGCGTAGCCTTTTGTAACAGCTTTTGTGGTGTTTCCGACTGCATCTAAGGCATCTGTAACATCTCTAACTTTGTCTGGTTGGTTGGTCATTTCAGCAATCCCACCAGCATTGTCTGTAATTGGTCCAAAAGCATCAATTGCAACCACAATTCCAGTTAAAGAAAGCATGGCCATAGCGGAAAGAGCAATACCGTAAAGACCTGCTAATGAAAAAGATCCTAATATGGCAAGAGAAATTAAAATGATTGGAGGAAATGTAGATTTCATTGATATGGCAAGACCCGCTATTATATTTGTTCCATGTCCTGTAGTTGAAGCCTCTGAAATATATTTGACTGGCCCAAAATTTTTAGAAGTGAAATATTCTGTGATTATAACCATACCAATAGTAACTGCAATTCCAATCAAAGTAGAAAGATAAAGATTTAGATTTGAAAAATGACCGTTTCCTGACATGAAGATTTTGGTAATGTACCAAAAAGAGACAATTGAAACAACTGAAGCTGCGGCAAGACCTTTATATAAAGCTTTCATTATTCCTTTGTCCTTTCCCACTTTAACAAATAAAGTTCCAATAATTGAGGCAAAAATAGCACTAGCACCAATTGCTAGTGGGAAATAAAATGCATTAGGATTACCGCTAAAGATTGAAGAACCAAGTAACATTGATGCAATTGCTGTAACGACATAAGTTTCAAAAAGGTCAGCTGCCATACCTGCATCATCCCCTACATTATCCCCTACTAAATCAGCAATAACTCCTGGGTTACGGGGATCATCCTCAGGAATTCCTGCCTCGATTTTTCCAACCATGTCTGTTCCAACATCAGCTCCTTTGGTATAAATTCCGCCACCAAGTCTGGCAAAAACTGAAATTAATGAACCACCAAAACCTAAAGCGATTAAAGGAGTTAGATTAGTAGTTTGGTCTAAAAGAGTTAATAATAAATATGTTCCCGCTACAGCCAAAAGTGCAAGACCTGCAACCATTAAACCTGTAACAGATCCACCAGAAAAAGCAGTTGTTAATGCTGGACCTATACCTTTTTGTGCAGCCTTCGCACATCTAACATTTGTTCTAACTGCTACATTCATTCCAACAAAACCTGCAATTGCTGATAAAAGTGCTCCGATTAAAAATGATATAGCTGAAAGTGAGCCTAATGTAAACCACATTAATACAAAAATTGCCGCTGATATAAAACCAATTACAGTATATTGTCTTTTTAAATAAGCTGATGCTCCTTCTGCAATTGCGTCTGCAATCTCTATCATGTCAGGAGTTCCTTTAGGAAGTTTTAGTATTTTATAAGTTAAATAGGCAGAATATAAAACTGCAAATAAAGCAGAAACAATTGAAAAAATTAAATAATTCATGTGATTATTTGACTATTATACTAATTTCTGTAAATAATCCAATAGTTAAAATAACATCACACCCGCCGGGTGTGATATTATTAATCAATGTCTACGTTAAGAAAGACCCCTCTTATTACTGGTGAGATATATCATGTATATAATCGTGGTTTAGATAAAAGACCAACCTTTACTGATTTTAATGAAAAACTTCGTGCATATCAGGCAATTAAATTTTATAGATTTGAATCACCTCCTGTTCGTCTATCCTATTTTGTTAGATATGGTACTAAAAAGATTGAGGAATTAACTGAAACAAGTTGGGGTAATCAGTTTGTATCTATCATTGCATATTGCTTGATGCCAAACCATTTTCACTTTATATTGAGACAAGAAGTTGATGGAGGAATATCTAGATTTATAAGTAATTTTGAAAATAGTTACACACGTTATTTCAATACAAAAAGTAAAAGAGTTGGTGGATTGTTTTTAGATGATTTTCAAAATGTTTTAGTAGATTCAGAAGAACAATTACTTCATTTGACTAGATATGTCCATCTAAACCCATATGCTTCATCAGTTGTTAAAACTACAGAGGAGCTTCTAAAATATGAATGGTCGTCTTTGAAAGAATATATCGGCGAGGGTGAGGAGCCAATTTGTAATAAGGAAATGGTTATGACTTATTTTAAAAATAAGGAAAGTTATAAAACATTTGTATTTGATAGAGCTGATTATCAACGAGAATTAAAAAGAATCGAGCATCTTTTTGAAAGAGAATAACATCACACCCGGCGGGTGTGATGTTTTGTTAATTGCTTTTCAAATGTAAAGTAGTAAAATGTAGCCAAATGCCAGAAAGACCAACAGTAACATTAAGAACTCCTCCGTTTGGTGGAACTGAAGTTAATAGGGTGACAGTTGAAGTATGGGATAGAATGCATGCAATCGGTGCAGGCTTTGAGAATGCAATTGGATTTATTGCAGTAGCAAGAAACAATGAAGGTTTTGTCATTGGAGCAATCACAATTGATGAAGTTGACTCTAAAATGTACGAGAAAGAAGAAAGATATCGAAAAATTGTCCAAGTTGATGCTGATCAGATATTTGAATTAGATTAAACGTCAAGGGTTGCAAGCTTGGCGTGGGTTTGGATAAACTTCTTTCTTGGTGGTACTTCTTGCCCCATTAACATTTCAAACATTTTACCTGCTTCTTCTGTTGA
>JAUYMM010000006.1 GCA_030699485.1 Candidatus Woesebacteria bacterium
TTAGTATCTACCGATTCAGGTTTATTAAAAATTGAAAATATTTATAAAAATAATTTAAAAGTTAGAATTTTGTCTGACAGTAGGCTTTCCGATGTTATATATCAAGTTCCTACAAAAGTTTTACAGACGGGAGAAAAACAAGTTTACAAACTTAAAACCGTCGAAGGTTATGAATTGAAATTAACTGGCAACCATAAGGTTCTCACTGAACGAGGTTGGGTGGAGTCACTCAAACTAACAAACGGAGATAAAATACTTATTTCTAATAGAAGTGGAGGTTTTGGGACAAAAGGTTCCTTAGATGAAGGCCAAATCATTGGTTGGTTGGTAGGTGACGGGACAATGAAGCGAACCCAAGCAGTATTATCATTTTTTGGCCATGAAAAACAAGAGCTAGCTCCAAAGTTTGCACAAATGGTGACACATCTGGTAGATGGTAAACAAATGATAGCTAGAGATTATTCTGTTTCAGTAATAGATATTAAAGGTCGAGATGAAGCTAGAGTGCAATCGACCAGATTGGCAAGATATATGAATGAAATTGGTATTAATAAAAAAACAAAGTTGAGTGTCCCAGAAAATGTTTTATTAGGGAATCAAAACATGCAAAAAGGTTTTTTACAAGCGTTGTTTACTGCTGATGGTCATGTTGCTGGTACTACAAAAAAAGGGGTTAGTGTGAGATTGACATCAATATCAGAATCTTTATTAAAAGATGTCCAAAAATTGCTATTGAATTTTGGGATAGTTAGCAGAATATATACAAACCGTAGATTTGAATCAATGAGATCATTGCCAGACGGAAAAGGTGGAAAAAAAGAATATTTATGTAAAGCGTATAGTGATTTGGCTGTATCGAAATCCTCTTTGATCAAATTTAATAAATATGTTGGATTTTTATCAGAAGCTAAAAATCTGAAGCTAGAAAATCTAATTTCTAAATATAAAGAAGGACCATATAAAGATAATTTTGTGGCACGATTTAAGGAACTTGTCAAAGAAGGAATCGAAATGGTATATGATTTAACAGTTCCATCTACATCTTCATTTGTTGCCAACGGTTTAGTTGTCCATAATTGTGGAGAACAGATGCTTCCACCTTATGTTTCGTGTAATTTGGGATCAATTGACTTATCTCGATTTGTAACTAATAACGAAGTTAATTGGAAAGGTTTGGAAAAAACAACTCAAGCGGGGGTTCGTTTTCTCGACGGATCTGTCGAAGAGGCATATTGGCCAGTAGCTAAAATTCGTGAAAAAACAAGAAAATATCACAACATAGGATTAGGAGTAATGGGGTGGGCAGATATGTTGATTTTGTTAGGAATCCCATATGATTCAGACAAAGGGATTGAGCTTGGAGAAAAAGTTATGAAATTTATAAATGATGCGGCTGAAGCTGAATCGAAAAAGTTGGGAAAAGGTAAAAGAAAAAATATAACACTAACTTCAATAGCGCCAACAGGTTCGATAAGCTTACTTGCTGGGTGTTCATCTGGAATAGAACCTGTATTTGGTATAGTTACAATGAAAAATACTTATGTGGGTTCTTATAAGAGTACTCATTGGATTTTCGAATATTTAGCCAAAAAACATGGATTTTATAATGAAGAATTATTAGAAAAAATTGCAACTGAGGGTTCGACCCAAAATATAAATGAGGTGCCTGATGATATCAAGAAGTTATTTAAAACGGCAATGGAAGTTGGTTGGGAATGGCACGTAAAACACCAAGCAGCTTTCCAAAAATATACAGATAATGCTGTATCAAAAACAATAAACCTTCCAAATGATGCTACATTAGAAGACGTTCAAAAAGCGTACCTCACAGCATATGAGACAAATTGTAAAAGTATTACAGTCTATCGAGATGGTAGTAGACAAGTGCAAGTTATGGATGTCAAGACGAAAGAACGTAGTATGTGCCCAAATTGTAATGCCATTCTTTTCATGAACGATGGTGAAAAAACATGTGTTACGTGTGGATACAAACCGACTGAAAATGAAGAAGCCTTGTCTCAAGAGGGTGAACAGACCAAAAACCCTCTTAGGATTAGACCAGATATGGTAAAAGGGTCAACATATAAAATGAATACTCCCGTTGGAACTGCATTTATAACAATTAATGAGGATGAAAGTGGAGATCCACTCGAAATGTTTATAAATGTAGGTAAAGCAGGATCAGATGTTGCCGCGATGGCAGAGGCCTTGGGCAGATCTATCTCAACAGCTTTAAAGTTTAGAGGTGAAGTGTCTGCAAAAGAAAAAGCAAGAGAATTTGCAGAACAACTTTCAGGAATTGGAGGTAGAAGATCAATTGGATTTGGACCAACAAAAATTAAATCTCTTCCTGATGCTATTGCAGCCGCAATTTCAGTCCATTATGATTTAGGTATCAATGGATACCACAACAGCCCTAATCTTTTTGGAGCAAAAGAAACAAAATTGGATTCTCAAACTGAAGTTCTTGCTTCAGCTCCTCATGTTAACGAAAGACAACAAGAAAGTTTGTTTCTTCATGCAAAACAAGAAAAACCAGGAGATATTTGTCCAACTTGTGGAGCAGGAGCATTAGTATTTGAAGAAGGATGCTCAAAATGCTATGCATGTGGACATTCAGAGTGCT
>JAUYMM010000011.1 GCA_030699485.1 Candidatus Woesebacteria bacterium
CGTGAGCAATAATAGCAACATTTCTGATATCCATAATGAAAGGGAAGTAGTTAGTATACCATTTTTGTGGACCCGGCGGGAATTGAACCCGCTATTCATCCATGCCATGGACGCGTGTTACCGGTGCACTACGGGCCCGTGGACCTTGTGGACGATGTAGGGATTGAGCCTACGACCTCTTTTACGTCAAAAAAGCGCTCTACCACTGAGCTAATCGTCCAATCATGATATTATACAACAAAAATTATTTGAAGAAAGCTATATACATTAATATAGCTGCAATTATGAGAAGCCCAAATCCAATACCCATTTTGGCATTCACATCTGCTATTGTTAATTCTCTCTTTTCGTCTTTGCTCATATTATTTCTAATTTTAGTTTGATAGCGAACAATATAAATATAATAGCAAATACAAAGTTGTATAGCAATAATCTAATCGAAATTCTTTTAGTCTTGACTACTGTTACCCCGCTGATCTTTGTATGTAGGATTCGCCAGAAAGAAGAAAACTTGAGCCTTTCTTTTTGTATTGTGACCAGAAATTTTTCTTTCCTGCTCTTTTATTTGACCCTTGCATCCAAACAATTGCACTATCAATTTTCTTTCTGAAAGATACAATCAATTGAATAATATCTTCGTAAAAGTTAATCTGGTATTCAGATGCGCTTGTAGCTCCTTGCATGACTGCTGTTTTTAACTCTTGTGTTAAATTTGCAGTTGTAGCAACCATTTTTGATGCTTCTGTTTGAATTGCTTGAAGCCTGACTCTTAATTCATTTAATTTATTACCACTTTCTTGTTTTTCTTCATTAAATAATCGTCTTTCAAAAAATATATTTTCTTCAAGTTGTTTATTTTTTTCCATCTGTCCACTTAATACTTCACTCATTTGGATTGATTGGCCCATTGGAAGCTCACCAGATCTGTCTTGTTGGAGTTGTCTTTGTTGACCTAAAAGTTGTTTAAAAAATTCATCACTTGTGGCTTTAGTTTCTTCCTTGATTGTTTCAAAGAAATTATTAACTTCCACAGGCTTATTCTTCTTAGTCTTTTGATTTTTGTGATCCATAGCGCCTATTGTACTACTTCTTTGCCAATTTTTCCAAAGCAGATTTTCTCATGATAACTCTTTTTAAAACATCTCTTTGTTCTTTTTTGACTTTATTTATATCTTCTCCCGTAGTTTTTATAAATTCATCAATTTCGGTTTCAGTTACATCAATTTTTTCTTCGTTTGCAATGGTATTTAAAATTAATTCAATACAAATTGAATCTTCGGCCTGCACTCCATATTCAGACCTTAATATTTCTGGTGTTTTGCCCACGCTTTTTAAATAACCTTCTAAAGTTAAACCTAATTTTTCAATTCTTTCTAAAACCTGTGACAACCTAGCATTAACCTCTTCAGTTATTAATATTTCTGGAATTTTTAAATTTATTGTTTCAATCAATGTCTTAATTGATTCCCCTTTGTAATTTTTAGGAAGCACAACTTGTGGTAATTCACAGCTAATAGCTTTTATTTCCCATTCTGATCCCTGACCAATTTTAACAGCTTCAAATTTTGGATAAATTGCAGGACTAAATTTATGTTCCTTGACTGAATCAGCAAATGCTTTTGGTAAAATTGATTGTAAAATGCGTTCTGTCAATTCTTCAGGATTAATCTTTTCTTCAACCTTTGCAATAGGAGCCATACCTTTTCTAAATCCTGAAACAATCATCTTTTTGCTCATTTCTTTAAGAACGTCTAATTTTGTTGAAGCGATTAAATCAATTGGAATAGTAAAGATAATTTCTATGTTTCCATTATCTATTCTAGTAAATTTTGAGATTGTCTTCACAATCATGATCCTTTGTGTTGATTAATCCTAAATTGTGGAAGATTGACCTTGTTTTTGTTAACTTTAGAAAGATTAGCTTGACCGTGTTTATCAAACATAGATATTCTGGGTGGCAAATTTTTATTTATTTGTTTCTTTTGCATATTTATAGTATACTACATTTACCGTCCGCAGGGTGAAAGAGTCCCCAAGATAAGGTAAAAAGAAAAGAGGTGAGTAATTAAACAAATATCATGAAAAAATTATTTATAGGAAATTTGTCGTGGGAAGTTTCAGGAGATGACCTAAGAGCTTTTTTTGCATCTTTCGGTACAGTTATTGATGCCGTAGTTATTATGGATAGAATGACAGGAAGAAGCAGAGGCTTTGGTTTCGTAGAAATGGAAACTGAGGAACAAGCTCAAAAAGCATTAGAAGGAAACGGAAAAGACTTAAAAGGTAGAGCAATGAACGTAAACATGGCTAAACCTCAAGAAGATCGTTAATTCGATGTTTTTTGAAGGTTTGAATTGAAGAAATTCAAACCTTGGTATATTACTTCACCCCAAAGCGGGTTCATATTGTGATCAGCGCTGGGGTGATTGTAGTTTTTAAAATCCTTGTTTAGTAATTTCATTTGTTTTATAAATCTATCTCTCCATTCAGATGATATTGCATCATCATTTGTTCCCCAGTGATATTCAATCGGAGTATTTATTCTATCTAAGTAAGAAGTTAGAGAAAATTTATCAGTATCATAATCTTCTTCAAACTTAGAGAGTTCGTGTCTTATAAATTTTCCTCTATCATCAGATTCATTTGTATAAAAAAGGATAGAATATGGAAAATCTTCAGTAACAGGTGCCCAAAGAACTGTTGCTCCGATTAAATCGGGGTTGGATATTCCTAAAACCTCAAGCACTATTAAAGCAATCTGGCCACCATTACTGTGAGCCCAGATGAAGATATTCTTTTTATCCCATCCCTGGGGTGGGTTTTCTTCGATTGATTTTAATAAAGTTAATATTGTAGTATATGTCTGAAATCTTGATTCAAAAATGTTTGCGGACTCAGAGTCCGATCCACCATAACCTAAAAAATCAGGGGCAAGAGTAATGTAACCTTTATCTTTAAAATATTCTCCTACTCTTTTTGTTCCATCTCCTGTTTGATAAATTGATTGGTCAACATAACCTCTAATCAAAATGATTATTGGCGATTTACCATTGGTCTCTGGTAAATTAATAAGACCTGTCACTTTCTTTACCTCGCCGTAAGGAGGGTTATCAACTTGAAAATCAAAAATATTATTATTTATATTAATTTTTGAAGGCTTAAACTTCGTTCGTGAAAGATTTTCGATTGTATATTTTTCTAAAGGTTTTGGCTTTGTCCACGCAGGTAAACCTAAATCTTTATTGTTTAAATAATTTTTATATGTATCACTCCCCCACCAACCCAATGAAATAAATATGCAAATGCTTAATAAACAAATTACAAATTTAATTAATTTATTCATATTTATATTATATAATAAATAAATGCAAACACTTATACTTCCAGGATATTCTAAAAAAAACAAGGAATGGGCGGACGAGGTTACTAAAAATTTAAAAACAGAAGGTGTTATTCGTCCGTTTTACTGGATGCATTGGACAGACGAAAATAGTAAATTTGATCCT
>JAUYMM010000032.1 GCA_030699485.1 Candidatus Woesebacteria bacterium
ATTTCAGAACTTATTTTTGCTTTACCATCTCCAGAAGTTATTCCATGTTTTGTTATCGCACTTTCTATTAAAAAGTCCCAGATGCCAATAGCTTCATCTATTGCCTTTTTTAATTTTTCAGGTTCTTTACGAGCAATTTCATCAGGATCTTTGTACCCCTCAAAACGGGATACTTTTACTTCAAAATCCATATTAAATGCCAGGATTGCACCTCTTTTTGCAGCTTCATCACCAGCGAAATCTGAGTCTAAACACATAACGATCTTATGACAAAATCTTCCTATTAATCTAATTTGATCTTCTGTTAATGCCGAACCTTTAATTGCAATTACATTTTTTATTCCTGCTTGATACGAAGAAATCATGTCAAGCTCTCCTTCAACTATTACTGCATATTTACTGTCTCTAATTTCTGATTTTGTAATATCCAATCCATATAATATTTTTGACTTGTGATATGCCTCCGTATCAGGAGAATTAATGTATTTTGCTCTGTCTTGTTTTAACCATGGGAGTATTCTTCCTGCAAAACCTACAATATTACCTCTATGGTCTGATAATGGGAAAGTCACACGACCTTTAAATCTATCTATTCCGCGACCTACTAGTAAACCCGCCTTTGAAAGCTCGGTTAAGGTGAATTTTTTCTTTTGCATTAAATATTTTGACAGTGCATCAAAACTTTCTGGTGAATAACCAATCTTAAATTTTTTGATTGTTTCTATCTTTAACCCCCTATCAATTGTTAAATATTTTAAAATCTTTTTACCTTGTGGATGACCATGTAATACATAATCATAAAAATTAAGAGAGTTTTTGTTTATTTCAATAATTTTTTCTCTCTCGGTTGAAGTTTCTTGTTTAAATGCAATAAGTTTAACTCCAGCTTTGTCAGCTAGATATTTTAAGGCTTCTTTAAATTCCATGCCTTCGTGTTCTTCCAAAAAAGTAAACGCATCTCCTGACTTGCCACATGCGAAACACTTGTATATTTGGAGTTCGGGGGTAATCATGAAAGATGGAGTTTTTTCTCCGTGGAATGGACATAAGGCTTTATAATTTCTTCCAGCTTTTTTAACTTCAATATATTCTGAAATTAAAGAAACAATATCAGTTTTATTCTTTACTTCCTCAATTTGATTATTGGTCATCAATTTGGATTATAGCACTAGCTGAATCTCATACATCACTAGCGGAAGGGACAGGATTCGAACCTGCGAGGCTTTAACACCACACGCTTTCCAAGCGTGCTCCTTAAACCACTCGGACACCCTTCCCTTTCTTTTTCTTTTTTTCCCACTCTTTAATCATTTTTGAAGCGGTTTTTAACATTTCTTTTTCTCTTTTCAATTTAAGTTTTTTGACAGCTGTACCATAATCAAACCAACTAATATTACCCATCCCTGAAATCTCAAGCCCAGCTTTAAATAACAAAAGATAGTATAAATATTTATATGTTACTATTTTGTTGCTTACCGTTCCTGTACTTGTAGCTCTTCCCACTTCATCTAAAACTCTTGTGTTCATGTTGCCTTGTTCTGATGTATATCTGATAACTGATCTAACTGAAGATTCACCTCTTCTTACAACTGATTTTAATATTTCCCAATCACCTTCATTATTTTTTGAAAGTAAAAATGATTTTTTTAATTTTCCTTCTTTAAAAATAACTGCCCCACCAACTAACATTTCTCCATTATTATTTTTCATAATTGGAATTATATCACAGGCGGTACGCTAAGCGTACCAGAAGCCACGTTTAACGTGGCGGAGGGTACAGGACTCGAACCTGTGAAGGGATTACTCCCTCGAGTTTTCGAAACTCGTGCAATAGCCACTATGCGAACCCTCCAAAAATAATTTTAAATTGTGTGCCCGGGAAGAATCGAACTTCCAAATCTTTTGGTTCGCAACCAAATATTTTATCCGTTAAACTACGAGCACATATTTTTTGCCAATAATTTTCCTGTTTCTAAAATCTCATATCTTAAATTTTCACTGTAATAAATAATGAAACAAATGCCGTAAAAATTCTTTCTAAATCTTTTGCCAGAATTCCCTCGCTTCTTAAAATAAATTTTGCCAATCCTTGAAAGCGGAATTTCCAATAACTCAGACCAATAATTTCTAATTTCAGTCACATTGTGATAATAATGCAAATGTAATCTCATGCGAAATTTGGTTTCATCTAATTTATAACATTTTCGTAATAAAGTTATATATAATAGAGCAAGATTTGGATCGGTATTTGCAAAAGAAACATTTCCTCTTCCTTTCGAACCTTCAGCCCAATACAACATTGACAATAACCCTTTATTAAAAAACATATTTCCTGTAGGATAATTTGGAATTTCGTTCTGCACTTTCTTAGATATCAAGTTAAGTCTGTCTTCTCGAAGAGATTTTAACTTTTTGATTGCTAAAGGACGTATATTGTTTAAGTGTTGAATTCTTTCGAATTGAATTTCATCATATGGCCTTTTTATTGGATAAAGCCAAGTATGTAGTGTACTTTTTGGGATTTTTAATTTTGACGTTATCTCACCATATGAAGCACCACCTAATCTCATTTCCCTTGCCTCAATCTTAATAGATTCTGGTCTTAATATTCTTTTTGAACCGAGTTTCATGTACAAATAAGTATATATCTATCGTTCAATTGAGTCAATATTTATACTAATTTGGTAGCTTTTTACTAAACCAGTCGACTGCTTTGTCGAGATTTGATGGAGAAATCTCTTCATGAACTAAATATTCTTTTAAGATTTTCTCTATTTCTTCTTTAATTTCAGCTTTAATTACAAACTCCATTCTATTAGGAATCATTCTAGTTTCAAAAACCAAAAGGTCAGAATCATATCTTTTACTAAACCAAAATCTACCTAAAGATTGCCATTCTGTTCTTTTTCCCCCAACTTTTACTCCTTTATTTGTAATTTTGTATTCCAAATCTTCAGGTGCTACAGTACTCATTACATAATAGAGAAATATAAGTGAAATTATTAAAATTACAGGCATTGCTCCCTCTGCTAAAAAGAGGATTAAACTAACCATTCCTGCAATTGAAATAGTTGTTATATAAAATTGCTTATCTCTTCTTTTAAAAGG
>JAUYMM010000033.1 GCA_030699485.1 Candidatus Woesebacteria bacterium
AAATGAAGGGACTTTCCAATTTTTTCTTGATAGCCAATCTATAGTCCACAATGTTAAAGAAACCATTAAGCCTCCTGACCAAATTCCAATAATAGAATCATCAATTCCAAAATAACGAGATAATCCAAGACCGCCAGCAACTGCAACTGTGCAGACAGGACAGACAGCCTTCACGGGCTGAGTGAATAGTGAACCGTGAACCGTGAACAGTGTAAACAAAACTGCAATAAAAACAAATATTTTTCGCATAAGTTTAAAAAGTTAGTGATTTAAAATGATCGATTATTGGTTGGTCACCAATTAAACATGATCCGTCAGGAGTAATCATTAAAGGAACCCCCATTTCAGTTTTTGCTATATTACATACTTTTGCTCTTTCACTCATCAAACTGGCGTTTTTAGTATTTTTCCAAACTTCTAATTTTGTAATTTTAACCTTGTCTTTGTCAGTCCAGCTATCAAAAAAGTCTGCTACTACTTCACAATGGGGACAACCATCTCCCCAGAAATATTCATAAGTATTTGGCTCTGTAGTCGGAACTGGTTTTGAATTAGATTTAGTAATTAAAAATGCGCCACCACCCAAGATTAGTATAATAACTATGGTTGCAATAATTCCAAATCGGTTCATAATATATTATAATATAGAATATGAAAAAGTACATAATATTAATATTAGTAGTTGCTGGAATATTTTACGCTGGTTATGCTCTGACCAACAAAGACAAAATTGATGAATCCATACCCCGAGTTGAAGATCCTTCTCTCATTGAAATTAGTCCAACAAGTTTTGATTTGGGTAAAATTATAATGAAAAATGGAATTGTGGAAAGAGAATATGAGATTAAAAACAATTCCGATAAAACATTGATACTTAAAAAGATTGCAACTTCTTGTATGTGTACAAAAGCATATGTTACCTTAGGAGATCAGAAAACTAGAATTTTTGGAATGGAAGGACACGGTGACAAGAATCCAAGTATTAATTTTGAAATACCAGGGGGTTCTACGGCAAAAATTATTAGTGAATTTGACCCTGCCGCCCATGGAATTGCGGGAACTGGGGTCTTTGATAGAATAGTTTGGCTAACTTTTGCTGATCCAATTGGAGTTCGTGAAGTTACATTTAATGGAGAGGTTGTTTTGGAGTGAAATTAATATTTCTACTTTTTCTTAAGTTTGCGTTTCCATCAACAGTTTATGCTCATTGTCCACTATGTGTTGCGGGGGCTGCTGCAGGAATTACTTTAACGAGATGGGTTGGAGTAGATGACTCAATTACAGGTATTTGGATTGCAACTCTTCTGGGGGCGAGTTCTTTTTGGTTAACAAACTGGGTAATGTCAAAGTATGGCGACAGAATAAAAAACAATTTACATTTGTTTGTTAAACCCTTTTTCTATCTTCTGATTTTTGGATCAACTATTTGGTCATTTTATAAATTTCAGTTAATAGTTAGAATGGATCAGATAATGGGTCTTGATAAACTGGCCTTTGGGATGCTTATTGGTGGAGTTTCCTTTTATCTTTTGGGTTTGGTCAAAATTAAACATTATTTTCCATATCAAAAGATTGCAATAAGCCTCGGAAGCATGGCTATATTAAGTCTTTTTGATTACATTTTAATTAATTATTACATATGAAATTTAAACTAAAAATTAAAAAAAGATTATTAAAAAAATATTATAAATATATTATTTTTCCATTAATTTTAATAATTGGCGTTTATTTAGGTTTAAATTACCAAAAAAATGGAATTACTGCTCTTCCTAATGAAGAGATAACTGCAAAAGAGTTAAATAAAAAATTAAAAAATAAAAACTTTACATTTATCAATGTTCATACTCCATATGAAGGTGAAATTGGTCAAACTGATATCTTTATTACATATGATGAAATCGTGGCAAACAAAAATAGACTTCCTGAGGATAAAAATAGCCCCATTATCCTTTATTGTGAAAGTGGAAGTATGAGTGAAAAAGCATTAAAAACTCTTAAAAGTTTGGGATATACAAATGTAGCTCATCTTAAAGACGGTATGGATGCTTGGAAAAAAGCAGGCTATGAAATTCTTGATTTAACATCATTACCAAGCCAAGTTCTTCCTGAAGAGGGCTTTACTTTGCCTATTTCTTGGGGAAATTACGGACCAGAGCTTGTTAAGTTAGGCGTAATTGATAAAGAAAAATTTGAATCAGCTGTGCAAATGACAGATGAAGAAAAAGACATTATAAATAATGGAGGAGACGTATTAATTAATATTAATGCTAAAAATAGTCAATTTGTAGTTGATTTACTTTGGGCTTTAGGATTAGCCCAGAAAAGTATTGTCTATGAAAAAGGTCCAATGGGTGTGGAGTATAAAGATACTGCAGGTAACTTTGCTTCAACTGGAGGTTGGAATTTAGCAAAAGGGCAGGCCGTAGATTATTTAGGAAAGTTTGACCTTATTGGTTTGTCAGATGATCAACAAATAAGAGTGGGAGAAATATCAAAGAATGTCTACAGACCATGTTGTGGCAATAATACTTGGTTTCCTGATTGTAATCATGGAATGGCAGCCTTAGCTGCGATTGAACTTATGGTAAAAGAAAATCTAAGTGATGAAGAAATCTACAAAAATGTGTTAAAACTTAACTCGTTTTGGTTTTCTGAATCTACTTTAACCTCTGCCACTTATTTTGCTCGTCAGGGTATAGCTTGGGACAAAGTGGATGCAAAAGAGGTTCTAGGAGAAAAGTTTTCTTCAGCCAAAGGCGCAAGTGATGTTGCCAAGAAAGTTGGACCACTTCCATACTTTAAAAATAACTCAGGCGGAAGTTGCGGATCATAAAATTATATTTTTTTAAGTGAAGATATAATTGAATCGATTTCTTCTAAAACTTTATTATCTTGAGCATCTGGAACACTAATTGAAATATGACCATAATTTGTTGGTTGTATGTAGCTTCCATCTTGTCCTTTTTGACA
>JAUYMM010000047.1 GCA_030699485.1 Candidatus Woesebacteria bacterium
ATCTCATATCTGCATTAAATATAGTTATTGTGATAAAATATGCAAGTAGCAGATATAGTCATGATCTGCTCCTGTAGGTAAATGGATATACCGCGTCCCTTCTAAGGACGATTTCTCAGTCCGATTCTGAGCAGGAGCACAATATTAAAAAGACCGAAATTACGGCTATCTTGCAGGGTCAGACCCTGCAATGCTTGTCAAATTATCTATTTTTGAAGATATTGTTTGGAATGTTAATTTAATAAATTCATTTCGTTTAAATTTATCACCTTTTATACTATCTGTAATATCATCAACGTTAAATACTAAATAATTTTTAGGAGTAAAATCTAGATGATCTTTTACCCAACTAAGATGTTCTTCTTTCATTAAAACAACTAAGTCTGCATTTAGTAATTTCTCTTTTGTGGTTTGAGTCCATTTTTTATTTGTGTATTTTAGTATTCCCAGATCACTTAATAATTTTTTTGTATAGGACGTAATATCACCATCGAGATTATTTATGGCCCTAATCCCACTTGAGGAAGCTTTAATATTTGGAATATTTTTAGAATTTAAATATGCCTCTGCCATTCTACTTCTAAATGTATTTCCTGTGCAAACAAAATGTATATTCATATTAATTTAATATCAAGTGAGCCCAGAAGGATTCGAACCTTCGACCTTTTCCTTAAGAGGGAATTGCTCTACCACTGAGCTATGGGCCCGTAGAGGTATTTTAGCACAATTACTTGGTCCACATTGACCAAATACCTGTTGATAATAATCTTCCAGAGGATTTTTCTTTTAGAGTTAATTCACCATTTGTAACACTCCCTGATTTAGGTAGTTTATCAATTAACATATTTGCAAGACTTGTAGAAGATGAAGAAATAGCATAGGCATTTACTATTACAAATAGTGGGTTATCAGAAAGTAATTGACTTACATTGTCAAGCAGCTCTGGGAAATTTTTACTAAATGACCATTTTTCACCATGTGGGCCGTGCCCATAAACAGGTGGATCCATAATTATTCCATCATATTTAACTCCCCTTTTAATTTCACGAGAAGTAAATTTAATGCAATCATCAATTATAATTCTTGCTGGTTTTACCTCTAAACCGGATAACCTCTTGTTATCCGTGAACCAAGTAATTGCAGGACGAGAGGCGTCTACATGTGTTACTTTTGCGCCAGCTTTTAGAGCAAAAAGACTAGCAACTCCTGTGTAACCAAAAAGATTAAGAACACTAAACGGTCGTTGGCTGTTGGCTATTAGCTTTTGAATTAGTTGCCACTGGAATTCTTGTTCTGGAAAAATTCCTACATGCTTAAAAGGAGTAAGCTTCAAATTAACCTTGAGACTATTAATTTCAAAAGGCCATTTATCTGGAAAATTTGTATTAGTAATCCATTTGTCTATAAATTTGGCGTCAGCTTTCTCCCATTCTGATTCAGATAAATTTTTTGACCACATAACTTCTGGATCAGGACGATTTAGTACATATTTTCCAAATCTTTCTAATCTTCTTCCATTTCCGCTGTCTATTAGTTCGTAATCCATCAGATAAGCGTAGCTTGCCTTTCAGATAAATCTAATTTGCATACCATCAATTACTTTTGTAGAAAGTGCCATTTCTTGTCCATCAAATTTTGCTCCATTACCCCAAATCTTAGCAAGTGTTGTTGATTGATAAAATTCAGTTCCAATGCTTTTGGCTACATCTATAAGTGTATCATTTTCCTGTCGGATTACAGGATTTTTTTGACTTGGCTTGTCATTTTTTTCAACAAGATAAATTGTAATAAGTTTTAGTTTTTGCCAAACAATTTCCTTAAATTCCTCTATTCCTTCTTTTTTACTTGCTGAAATATAAATTAAATCATCATACCTATCACCAATTAAAGTGTCAGACTTATTCACAACAAAAATTGCATTTTTATATACAATTCTTTGTGAAAAACTATCAATAATTTGATCCATTGTAACTTTTTCTTTTAATACAATACGCCCATTTTTAACACCAAATTCTTTTGCAATTTCTTTTATCGTCTTTAATTCAAAATCCTGCTTTATATTTGAGATGATGGTAAGTCCTCCTGAAATCTCCTTTTCTATACGTACATTAGGCTTTTTTTTGTTTATTCTTATTCCTGCCTTTTCTAATTCTAATAATATTTGATCAAAAAACTTAAGTCTTTCTGGGTCTGTCATTATTACTAAAAGATCTGATCCACGAGCAACAGACAATACTTCTTTACCACGACCTTTGCCAATTGAGGCACCTTCTATTAAACCAGGAACATCTAAAATTTGAATATAGGCTTCCCTGTATTTAAGCATTCCTGGAATAACTGAAACGGTGGTAAATGCGTAAGCAGCAACTTTACTTTCTGCATTTGTAATGCAATTTATTAGAGTTGATTTACCTGCAGAAGGTGGACCAATTAAAACAAGAGTAGCATCCCCTTGCTTTTTAACTGAATAACCGCTCGAAGATCCTGAGCCTGTCGAAGGACTCCACTCCATCTTGTCTTTTAATCTTGAGATTTTGGCTCTCATGGCTCCAATAAAACCATTTGTAGCTTTATGATGTGGAGTTTTTCTTAAAACTGCCTCAATTTCTTCTATTTGTTTTGTTATGTCTACCATTAGGGTATAATTATACCTGAAATTAGCACCCATAGCTCAACTGGATAGAGCATTTCGCTTCGGACGAAAAGGCTGGGAGTTCAAATCTCTCTGGGTGCACATGAAATTTGTAATAATCTCTGGTGGTGTTTTGTCAGGCCTTGGTAAAGGTATAACTTCAGCCTCTATAGGACTTCTTTTAAAATCAAGGGGTATTAAGGTAACTGCAATGAAGTGTGACATGTATTTAAATGTTGATGCAGGGACAATGAATCCTATTGAGCATGGTGAAGTTTTTGTAACTGATGATGGAACTGAAACAGATCAGGATTTAGGTCATTATGAAAGATTTTTGGATATAAATTTAAGTAAGGAAAATTACACTACAAATGGACAAATATATAAATTAATTTTAGAGAAAGAAAGAAAATTAGATTATGGCGGTAAATGTGTTGAACCGTATCACCATATACCACCTGAAATTATTAAGAAATGGTACAGAGCAGGCCTGCCTGCGCAGGCAGGAGAATCAAATGAAGCAGATGTAGTTTTAGTTGAGCTTGGTGGAACTGTTGGTGAATATGAAGGACTTTTATTTTTTGAGGCGGTACGCCGTCTAAAACTAACAAATCCAAAAGACATTATTTTAATTCATGTTGGTTATCTCCCTGCCCCACCATCTATAGGAGAATTAAAGTCAAAACCGCTTCAACAATCAGTAAGTCAACTTAATTCCCTAGGTATAATGCCAGATTTCATAGTTTGTAGAAGTGAACTTGCAGTAGATGAAAAAAGAAAGGAAAAAATTGCAATGTCCTCAGGTCTTCCTATTGAAAATATAATTTCAGCACCTGATGTAGGTAGTATTTACGAGGTCCCCCTCGTTTTTGAAGTACAACATGTTGCAGAAAAAATAATTAAAAAATTAAAGCTAAAGCATGGAAAGAAAAATTTATTTGCTTGGAAGTCACTAGTTAAAAGTATCCAAAGTTCAAAAAAGATCGTTGATATAGGTATAATTGGTAAATATCAAAAAACAGGTGATTATGTTTTAAGTGATAGTTATGTTTGTGTTGTTGAAGCCTTAAAACACGCAGGATGGAAACTTAATGTTAAACCTAATTTAATATGGTTTGATGCAGAAAATTTAGATAATGATTATTCAAACTTAAATGGAATAATAATTCCACAAGGATGGGGTAAAAGAGGGATTGAAGGAAAAATTAATGCAGTTACTTACGCCAGAGAAAATAATATTCCCTATCTAGGTCTTTGTTTTGGAATGCAAATGGCAGTAATTGAATTTGCTAGAAACGTTTTAGGATTAAAAGATGCGAACACTGAAGAAGCAGATCCTGAAACTAAATATCCAGTGATTCATTGCATGAATCAGCAAAAAAAATTAATTAAAAAACATGAATATGGAGGAACGATTCGTCTCGGTGCATATGATTGTAAATTAAAGAAAGGTTCTAGATTAGATAAGATATACCGTTCACAGTTCACGGTACACGGTTCACTTGTTTCCGAGCGTCACCGCCACAGATATGAATTTAATAATAAATATAAAAAACAATTTGAAAAGGCAGGAATGGTTATATCAGGAACTAGCCCAGATGGAAAATTAGTTGAGGCAATTGAACTCCCAAACTTAAAATTTTTCGTAGGTACTCAATTTCACCCTGAATATAAAAGTAGACCACTCTCCCCTCACCCAATTTTTGTAGAATTTTTAAAAGCTTCTCTTTAGACTCTTTTTTGGTATAATATGTTCTGCATGCCGGGGTGGTGGAATGGTAGACACACGGGCCTTAAGAGCCCGCGAAGCTAATACTTCGTGGAGGTTCGAATCCTCTCCCCGGCACTATTTGAATCGGGGTGTGGCTCAGTTGGTAGAGCGCTGCTTTTGGGAAGCAGAGGTCATGAGTTCGAATCTCGTCACCCCGACTATATTGTGGCATTCTCCAAGGGAGGGGTAAAGGGGAAGGAATTGGAGAATACTCGATCGAACTTCTCGCTCACCCCACTTGAGTGTAGTTTTGCCATCTATAACTCATGGTGCCACTTCTGTCCATCTGAATCTTCTAAACATCAGTCTTTGGGGGAAAAGAACAACTTGGTCAGGTGCAAATTCAAAAAGTTCTTTTTAATAGATTTATGTCCTTCTTGAGCGTACAATATACCTACTTTTATAAAATGTCAGAGCGAATAACATATTTTCCAGAACAAAACCGAAATATTGAGTTTTCTGTACCCCAAATTGAAATTGGCATTCACAATAGATCAGTTGCACCATTCACAAGAAACACAATACTTTTTGGAGTTACAAAATATGGAACTCAAACTATTATTAAAATATTTGCAAATCGAAACGGGCTACTGAATGAATGGGAAGGCCTGAATATGGCTTATAATGCAGGACTGCCTGTTCCAGAACCTTATGCGTTAGCTAAAAACAGTGACGGAGTACAAGTTTTGATATCTCAAAAAATAGATGGAGAATTACTCCATACCAATAGCCAACCAAGTATAAGATACGAATTAGGTAAAATTGTAAGTTTTATGCATAACCAAGTACGAATTAATGGAAAGGATTGGGCATCAACTGGTAAAACAAACTTCTCATATTATGAAAGTTTATTAAATAAATATTTAAAGAGTTCGCTAAGTGAACTTAAGACAGGCAGTGAGACCCACACGATTTTAAATAAATTTGTCAATATAATGTCTTACTATTGTAAAACAACTTCACCTGTTTTTAATCACAACGATTTACATGATGGACAAATTATCATAAAGCCAAATCATAAGTTAGTATTATTGGATTTTGAAAATTGGAAAGAGGAAACTCAACTAAATGAAATATCATATTATTTATTTCATTCGATAAAAGATGGGAGTGTTAATAGAAATTTTGATAAATTTATAAATGGATACTTAAAATCTGATAGCCTTACTGACACTGAAAAATCAGTTATGACTTTTTATTTGATATTTATTTCTGCCAGAGCTATTGATTATTTTAAAAATACTGGATCTAAATACTTGCAAAAAGCGTTAGAAACACACAAAAAAGTATTAAGTTACACAAATGATGAAAGGTTATGGAAAGACTATTAAGCTACCTGTTTATTTTCAGTTTTCATTCTTCCTAAATGTGAGAAATCATTTATATACCAGACTTTCCATGTTTTTCTATTTTCATTAAACTCCAAAAGCGATACTCCAGTATTCATAAGTTGTAAAGATCTATAAATTTTATTAAACACTTTGTCATCATATTTCTCACCTAACAGGATGTTTGTAATGAAACATCTAATAAACATTTCATGAGATACAACAACGATACTTTTATTTAAATAGTTAGTTGTTAAACTATTTTTAAAATTAAATGCACGTACGGAGACCTCCCTTATCGATTCTTCATTATTTTCGAATTTCCAATCAAGATCATTGTAATTTTTGATATTCTCATCGTTGTAACGCTTACTAATATCATTTTTCCTATCTGCTCCGTATATTTCAGAGTATTGTTCGCGCTCTTGAATACCGTTAACTTGCTCAAGCGGTTTTCTTAGTATCTCTGAAACTATTTTTGCGGTTTCCAAAGCTCTTTTCCATTTACTAGATAGTATTATGTCTATCTTTTTAAATCTTGATAAAATTGTTAAGTTTTCAGATTGTTTTACTCCTGTATCACTAAGTGGAGTATTTGGAGTTTGCCATTTTTCCCTTGATCCTGATCCTTCTGCATGTCTAACAAGAAATATAAACATATTAGAAGTATATCATCCTATTTTTGTTTTTGTACCGACTGCAACTACGCCAACAACTGATTCATCGAGACCATCAATATCAAGTAGTTCATTAATTCCATTGTCATTAAATCCCCCAATAGAACAAACTCCAAGTCCCAACCCTGTCCCCATTAAATATAAATTTTGTGCCATATGTCCATATTCTGTTAAAATATGTCTATATCCTCTATCCTGATATTTAATTTCTGTCCTATCAAAGACAGCTGTGATAACAAATAATAAAGCTGATTTCTTAATCCAGAGTTGGTCAAATTGATTTAACACTTTCTCTTTTGAAATATCTTCTAATATACACTCTAAAGAATGAGTTTTGACATGATAGTGGTATATACCTTTTTTTATTTTTTCAACATTAAAAACAATTGGATATATCTCTAATGGATATCTGGCTCCCCCTGACGGATAATTTCTTTTTTCACCACTAATACTAAAATCTTTTATTCCAGCTGAGTAGTAAATAAGATCAGAAAAATTATTAAGATCAATATCCATACCAGAAAAGTTCCTGAATGATTTTCTTTTCAAAATTGTTTTTTCAAGATCAATTTTAATTGTAGTGGGGCTAGGTAGAATTTGTTGATCAAACCTAGGATATGCCTTGTGATATACTTTTTTCCATTCTAATGGCCATGATTCTCGAGGGGTTTTCTTAAATGCCATAAAATCATCAATATTTGTCGATATATGAAATTTCCGTGAATTAGATAATCCTTCAACGGATTCAATTAAACTTTCAATTTTGTCGTTTATTTTTGTCATATTTTATAAAAATGGATGTGGAAATTTATTTAATTCCTTCTCTGATTTTATTTTGAACCCTAATTTTTCAGGGACTTTATATAATCTGTCCCCACCTAATAATGGATATTTTTCATTAAGGTAAATCGGTTGCATTTTTGGGATAATTACTTTTACAATATGATAATTAAGTTTTTTAAACTTTTCTATGGTTATATCCTTATAATAAATGTCATAATTTTTAATTTTAAATATTTCAATTAACCTTTTTAATTTTTCACCTGATTTCATTATTTTACTATTGTAATTAACATTTTTTAACTTAGTATTGCATATCCAAAAATCAAGATTCTTAATTGCTTCTGTGTCATACCACAAGAAACCTCTTAGTTTGATATCTGAACTTTTCTGCAAATCTTGAATACTAACCTTTGTCGGTTCATCTTCGAAACTTGATCTAAGCCATGACCTTGTATGAAGTGCTTCTTCAATAGATCCGCTAATTGCTTTGAGTATATCAAAATCACATTTTAAACCCACTGATATTGCTTTACCAATTCCAGAGCGATTTATTATTACTGATGCAATAGTTGGAATTTTAATGTCTGTTGTAATATCTAAAACTACAATTTCAAATTTATATCTATCTAAAATAGATTGTAATTTTCGAATTTCGGGATCGTCTATATTTTTGAGATTGATTTTTGGAGGTGTAATTTTATTAAGATAAAAAATCATAAACGAATCACGTTCAATAACTTCACAAATTCCTCGAACTATAGCGGCTGAAAGGTTTGCGCCACCCGCCACCCCTGTACTAATAGCAGAATAAATAGATGGCTCATTCTTTAGATATGGATATGAAAGATATATAAATTGTGAAGGTATCAGATATTGTTTATCATCTAATAAAGAAATACAATCGGTCCATCTAAAAACAGAGTTATTGTCAATTGTGAATTTTTTAAATTCATCCTTCTTAAGTTGGTTTTTAGAAAAAGATGATATTGATCTAGGGTCAATAAATTCACAATTCATATGATTAATTGACTTCGTAGTAACAGTTGATTCTTTTTTAAAAAAGAAGTTACAATATCTTTCTGTAGATTCGCACAAACATTTTAGTAATGCCTCCTTTTGCGAATGAAGTGAAGCCCCCGAAGACTTTGAGTGAAAATGTCTGCCATCATTTTTTAGAAATGAATCATTTAGGTCAACGGAATAATACCAAAATTTAGGTTCATCATAATATTGACGAACTCGTTTAATTTTTTTAATTAATTCGTAATCCTTATCGACAAGACAAGATAAAGACAATAAAGTTCTATCTATATCTTGCTCACTTTCGCTATATAGATTATGTATCACTTTTTTATATTATTCACCTGAACCTCCTGAGCCTTCACAACCACAACTTGCGGCACAATCAGATTCACAACCGCAACTCTGTGCACAATCGCTTGTACATGCCGAATCACAGTCAGAAGCTTCCATTTTGATGCTTTTTGTCTCCATCATTGGTCTGGCATCTCTCAAATCTCTATTTTTGGTTATTAATTTCAATTTAATCACCTCCTTAGTAAATTCGTAGGAATAATGACACACGTTTCTAAAAATGTCAATTAATTTAAAAATATTAAATTCATGGTGCCACTTCTGCCCATCTGAATCTTCTAAACATTAGTTTTTGGGGGAAGAGAACAACTTGGTCAGGAGCAAATTCAAAAAGTTCTGCAGGAATTACTGTATCATCTGGTAGGTCTCTTTGTAATGTTATATTACCATATGAAGCTACAGAGCCTCTAACATGTAGTTGTGTGGTTCCCAGTCCTGTACTAAAACCAGTATCTGCAACATACATACCTTCAATAGATGGTGAACCTGTCACTGTCGGTGCTACAGTTATGTTTCCATTTACAATTGCTACAAAGAAGCCTGAGTTGTCATCTAAATTTATTTTACCGTTTATGTTAAAGTTTCCTGATTCTATAAATAAAATTATTTTTCTTGATCCAAAATCAATGTTTCCTACAGTATCAAGGTTTCCTGTTATTTTGTACCATTCATATCCATTATCATCTAGTGTAACGCCCACTCCTGTTGTTAGTTTATTAATATCACTAAAAACAATAGTGTCAGGTATTAAATTTTCAAAATATGAATAATTAAAAATTCTTTTTAAACTAGTTTCTGTGTTTGCATTCCAAAGATTAACTGATATTGTTCCTGGAGCTGTACCTATTTG